>NZ_JBFUCI010000036.1:0-25599 GCF_056405335.1 Variovorax sp. P1_H12_2 | reverse complement strand
GGCCATCACACCGAAGCCGCGGATGATGCGCCACGGAAAGCCGAACTCGGAGGCGATCGCACCGATGGCGCCGGTGGCGTTGATCGGCAGCGACTTGCCCGACACCCGTTCGGCTTCCGCCTGCACCGCCTGCATCAGCGCCACGTAGTGGCCCGACAGGCCGTTCTCGGCCGCGATCTGGAACAGGCGCGGCGTGCGCGGGTCGATCGGCTTGTGCAGCGGGTGGCCCAGGCCCGGCACGATCTCCTTGCGCTCGCGGAAGGCGGCGACGATCTCGCGCGCCATGTCCTCGAGCGGCCGGGTCGGCTGGGTGCCGGGCGGGATCGCCTCGTACAGCATGCGGGCCGCGCCCTCGGTGCTGCCCACGAACACCGTGCCGAGCCCGCAGAGCCCGGCCGCCACCGCGGCCTGCAGCGCTTCCGGTGCGCCGGCATAGGTCAGGCGGGCGACCAGCGCGCTCGGCGTGATGCCGTGCTCGACCAGCGTGACCACGATGGCGTTGAAGGTCACGGACTCCTGCGGCGTCGGGATGCGGCCGGTGAGCTCGAGGAAGGCCATGTCGCCGAGGTTCAGGTGGCCGAGGATCTCGGACGGCAGGTCGCGCCCGCGCACCGTGATGCGGTCGGGCGTGCTGTGGCCGAGTTCGGTGTGCAGGGATTTCTTGATCTTGGTCATGGGTGGGCAGGCATTCAGCAAAACGGCAATGCTGCGAATCTAGTCCTTGGCGGCCGCCCTGGGTCAGTCATTGCCGAACCCTGCCTTTGGCAAAGGCGAATGCCGCTCGCGGGGTGCTTCTGGCACGCTTGCCCTCGCCCTCCACTGCTCACCCAAGCCCCCATGGACTCCGATTCCCTGTCAGCGATCCGCGAAGCGGCGCTGGACTATTTCACCCGCAGCGACAGCATCCGCCGCTGCCGCGCGCTGACCGAACCGCAGCCTGCGGGCGACCGCGCACGCGCCGCGGCCGCCGGCTGGGCCGAACTGGCGGAACTGGGCTGGCCCGGCATGCTGGCGCCCGAATCGGCCGGCGGCATGGCCCTCGACCTGGCGGGCGCGGCAGAGATCCTGCACGCCGCCGGCGAGCACGTGGCCCCCGAGCCGCTGCTGGCCGTGGCCGGCCTTGGCGCCCTGCTGCTGGCCCGCCTCGACGGCGCGCCCGCCGCAGCGCTGCTGGCCGCACTGGTGGCGGGCCGCAGCCTGCCCGCGTTGGCCTGGCAGGAGAGCGCCGGCGACCTGAGCGACGTACCGCTCGACTGCGGCTGCGAAGCCGGTCCGCAAGGCGGCGTGCTGCTGCAGGGCGAGAAGCAGATGGTGCTGCCCGGCGCGGCCGCCAGCGGCTGGCTGGTGTCGGCCCGCGGCGACGACGACACCGTGCTGCTGTGGGTGCCACGCGGCACCACCGGCGTGACCGAGACCCTGGTGCCGCTGGTGGACGGCGGCGAGGCCGCCACGCTGCGCTTCGATCGCGTGGCGCTRCCCGCCGGCGCCGTGCTGGCGCAGGGTCCGTCGGCGCGGGATGCGCTGCGGCATGCGCTCGCCGCGGGCCAGATCCTGCAGGCCGCCGAGCTGCTCGGCACCGGCCGGGCGATGCTCGAGCAGACGYTGGCCTACCTGCGCACCCGGACGCAGTTCGGCAAGCCGATCGGCGCGTTCCAGGCGCTGCAGCACCGCGCGGTCGACATGTTCATCCACCTCGAGATCGCGCGCGCGACGCTCGACGAGGTGCTGGCGCTGGCCGGCGATCCGGCCGGCGTCGCCATCGAACGGCTCGAGGCCGAGGCCAGCCGTGTCAATGCGCGTTGCACGGCGGCCGCGCTGCAGGCCTCGCGCTCGGCGGTGCAGTTGCACGGCGCGATCGGCTACACGCAGGAGTGCGACCTCAGCCTCTTCTACAAGCGCACGCTGCGGCTCTCGGCCTGGCTCGGCAATGTCACGGCGCACCAGCGCCGCTATGCCGCGCTGGCCGACGCCGGATCGCGCACCGACGAGGCCGCGGCCTGGCACGGCGAGTTTCCGCAGAGCGCCGACTGGAGCGCGATGCCGGAGGCCGAGTTCCGCCGCATGGTGCGCGCCTTCCTGCAGCAGCGCTATCCGGCCGCGCTGCGCTACCTGTCGCACCGCGCGCGCTGGAGCGAGATGCGCGAGTGGTATCTCACGCTGTCGGCGCAGCGCTGGGTCGCGCCGGCCTGGCCGCAGGCGCACGGCGGCATGGGCCTCGCGGCCGACAAGATGATCGCCTGGATCGAGGAGCTCGAGCAGCATGGCGTGGCGCGCGCGCCGGACCAGGGCATCGTGATGATCGGCCCCCTGCTGATCCAGCACGGCACGCCCGAGCAGCAGCAGCGCTTCCTGCCGCGCATCCTGGCCGGCGATCACGTCTGGTGCCAGGGCTATTCCGAACCCAACGCCGGCTCCGACCTCGCGGGCCTGCGCACCGAGGCCTTGCAGGCGCGCGATGCCGAGGGCGATCACTTCATCGTCAACGGCCAGAAGATCTGGACCACGCTGGCGCAGGACGCCAGCCACATCTTCCTGCTGGTGCGCACCGACCGCGAGGCCAAGAAGCAGGAAGGCATCAGCTTCCTGCTGTGCGACCTGCGCACGCCGGGCATCACCATCCGGCCCATCGACACGCTGGCCGGCGAACCCGAGTTCTGCGAGGTGTTCTTCGACCAGGTGCGGGTGCCGGCCGAGAACCTGGTGGGCAAGCTGCACGGCGGCTGGACCATCGCCAAGGCGCTGCTGGGCTTCGAGCGCATCTTCCTGGGCAGCCCCAAGCAGGCGCAGTACGCGCTGGGCCAGCTGGCGCGCCTGGCGCAGTCGCGGCGGCTGTTCGCGGATGCGGTGTTCGCGCAGCGCTACACGGCGCTCAAGCTCGACGTTGCGGATCTTTCCGCCGCCTATACAGGGTTTGCCAACCTCGTGAAGGCCGGCAAGCCATTGCCCGCCTCGGTCTCGCTGCTCAAGATCTGGGCCAGCGAAACCTATCACCGCATCGGCGCGCTGCTGGTCGAGGCCAGCGAAGAGCAAGGCGCCATCGCGGGCGACCAGGACCTCGATGGCCAGCCTTTCAACGCGCTGTCGCCGTTGATCGGATCGACCTCCGCCATGATCTACGGCGGCACCAACGAGATCCAGCGCAACATCCTCGCGCGGCAGGTCCTGAACCTGCCGGGCTGAGTTCCGCAAGCAAGAGCACACACAGGGAGACCAGACCATGAGCCAGCCGAAGACCGCATCGAACATCGACCTCTCGACCCCTCCTCTGCCCCGGCGGCGCACCTTGGCGCTGCTGGCCGGCACGGCGCTGTGGCCGTTGCTGGCGCCCGCGCAGACCGCCGGCTCCGCGCCGCTGCCGACGCTGGTCAAGCTGGTGGTCGGCTACACGCCCGGCGGTCCGGTCGACGGCGCCGCGCGCCTGCTCGCGCCTGCGCTGGCGCAGGAGCTGGGCACGCAGGTGATCGTGGAGAACCGGCCCGGCGCGGGCGGCTCGATGGGCGGCGATGTGGTCGCCAAGGCGGCGCCCGACGGCGCCACCCTGTTCTTCGGCGCCAGCCCGACGATCACGATCAACCCGAACGTGCAGCGCAAGATGGCCTTCGACCCGATGAAGGACCTGACGCCGATCGCGCCGCTGGTGGCCTACACCAACGTGCTGGTGGTCAACAAGGACCTGCCGGTGCGCACCGTGGCCGAGTTGCTGGCCTACGCCAAGGCCAATCCGCAGAAGGTGTTCTACGGCTCGGCGGGCGTCGGCTCCTCGAACCACCTGAGCGGTGCGCTGCTCGAGAAGATGACCGGCGCGCCGATGGCGCACGTGGCCTACAAGGGCAGCGCGCCGGCGCTGTCCGACGTCATGGGCGGCACGCTGGCGATGATGTTCGACATCATCGCCACCTCGCGGCCCTTCATCGAATCGGGCAAGGTGCGCGCGCTGGCAGTCACCTCGCGCCAGCGCAACCGCATGCTGCCCGAGGTGCCGACCATGATCGAATCCGGCGTTGCCGACTTCGACGTCGGCGGCTGGTTCGGCCTCTATGGGCCGGCCCGCATGGACCCGGCGCTGGTGGCGCGCATCAACGCGGCGGCCGTGAAGGTGCTGGCGCGCGAGGCGGTGGCGGCGCGGCTGCTCGACCAGGGCTACGAGGTCTGGTCCGGGGCGCCCGCGGTGCTCGACCAGAAGGGGCAATCCGACCGCAAGCTGTGGGCCACGGTGTCCAAGGGCATCGAGGCGGAATAGCGTGGTGCCGTCTCGAATCCACGAGCTGCTGGCGCTGCGTGCGGCGCAGACGCCCGATGCGATCTTCCTGCACGAGCCCGCCGGCAACACCTCGTACGCCGCGCTGCAAGCCATGGTCGACGCCGCCGCCGAAGACCTGCGCGGCGCCGGCGTGCGGCCCACCGACCGCGTGCTGCTGGTGGCCGAGAACTGCGCCGCGCACATCGCGCTGATCATGGCCTGCAGCCGCGTGGGCGCCTGGTCCTGCGGCGTCAACGCGCGCATGTCGCCGGGCGAGGTCGCCGCCATCGTCGAGCGTGCCGACGCCCGGCTCTGCTACTTCACGAGCGAGGTGTCATCCGCGGCGCTGCAGCATGCGCAGCAAGCCCACGCGGTGCCGAGCGCCCTGCCCGGCGTGCTGCGTTCGCCGCTGCGCGCCGGCGCCACCCCGGAGCCCGACGCGGCGCTGGCCGATACCGCGGCCATCATCTTCACCTCGGGCACGTCGGGCACGCCCAAGGGCGTGATGGTGTCGCATCGCGGCCTGCTGCACTTCGGCCGCGTGTCGGCGGCCTCGCGGGCCCTCACGGCCGACGACCGCGCCTACGCCTTCCTGCCGATGACGCACATCTTCGGGCTCGGGACGGTGCTGATGGCCTCGCTGAGCGGCGCGGCGTCGCTGGTGCTGCGCAGCAGCTTCTCGCCCGCGGACATGCTGCAGGCGCTGGCGCATGAAGGGGTGTCGAACCTGCAAGGTCCGCCCACCATGTACGCGCGGCTTCTGGCGCACGTGGAAGAGACGCGCGCGAAGCCGGCCTTCCCGCAGCTGCGCTACCTCTACACCGGCTCGGCACCGCTCGACCTGGCGCTCAAGCAGCGCGTCGAGACGATGTTCGGGCAACCGCTGCACTACGGCTACGGCTTGTCGGAATACGCCGGCTCGGTGTTCCTGACCCGGCGCGGCGTGGCGCGCGACGACACCTCGGCGGGCTACCTCGTCGACGGTGGCGACGCCCGCATCGTCACCTCGGGCGGCAGCGACGCCGCGCCCGGCGAGGTCGGCGAGATCTGGCTGCGTGGCGCCGGCTTGATGCTGGGCTACTTCCGAGATCCAGCCGCCACCGCGCAGGTCATGCGCCCCGGCGGCTGGTACGCGTCGGGGGATCTCGGCCGGCTCGATGCGGACGGTGCGCTGTTCGTCGTCGGTCGACTGAAAGAGATGATCATCCGCTCGGGCTTCAACGTGTACCCGGCCGAGGTCGAGGGTGTGTTGAATCGCTTTCCGGGCGTGCACCTGAGTGCCGTGGTGGGTGTGCCGGAGGCCGATGGCAACGAGGCGATTGCAGCCTTCGTCGAACTCGAGCCCGGCGCCGCGCTCGACCAGGGCGCCCTGCAAGCGCATCTGCGGCAGCATCTGTCGCCGTACAAGCGGCCGTCGCGCATCACGGTACTGGATGCGCTGCCGACCACGTCGACTGGGAAGATCCTCAAGCGGGCGCTGGCGCCGCCCGCTTGACGGCCTCGATCTCGATCGGATGCGGCTCGAACAGGGGGCGGAGTTAGCAGCGGCCGCTTACCAGTTCCACAGCGTGCCGTCGTGCTGCAGCCGGTTGACCGGCAGATAGGCGCGCTGGTAGGGGTACTTGGCCGCCAGGTCTTCGTCGATCTCCACCCCGTGGCCGGCCACGTCGCCCGGATACAGCATGCCGTCCTGGAAGGTGTAGGCATGCGGGAACACCGCGTCGGTCTCCGGGGTGTGGCGCATGTACTCCTGGATGCCGAAGTTCGGCACCCACAGGTCGAAGTGCAACGCCGCGCCCATGCACACGGGCGACAGGTCGGTCGCACCGTGGCAGCCGGTGCGAACCTGGTAGAGCGACGCCAGGTCCGCGATCCGGCGAAGCTGGGTGATGCCACCCGCATGGACCACCGTCGCGCGGATGTAGTCGATCAGCTGATTCTCGATCAGGCCCTTGCAGTCCCAGATGCTGTTGAAGATCTCGCCCACCGCCAGCGGCGTGGTGGTGTGCTGGCGGATCAGGCGGAAGGCGTCCTGGTTTTCGGCCGGCGTCGCGTCCTCCATCCAGAACAGGCGGTAGGGCTCCAGGTCCTTGCCCAGGCGGCCCGCCTCGATGGGCGTGAGGCGGTGGTGCACGTCGTGCAGCAGGTGATGCTCGAAGCCCAGCTTCTCGCGGATGCGCTCGAACAGCTTGGGCGTGTGCCGCAGGTACTTCTCGGTGGACCAGTCGTGTTCCGAGGGCAGGTCGGCATCGGCCGGCTCGTAGAACAGCGTGCCCTTGCCGACGCCATAGACCTTGTCCAGGCCCGGCACGCCGCTTTGCGCGCGGATGGCCTTGTAGCCGGCATCGGCATAGCGCAGCACTTCGTCCACGGTGTGCTCGATGTCGCTGCCGTTGGCATGCCCGTAGACCATCACGCCGGTGCGGCTCTTGCCGCCCAGCAGCTGATAGAGCGGCAGGCCCGCGGCCTTGGCCTTGATGTCCCACAGCGCCGTGTCGACCGCGGCGATGGCGCTCATGGTGACCGGGCCGCGCCGCCAGTAGGCGCCCTTGTAGAGAAACTGCCAGATGTCCTCGATCTGGTGCGCATCGCGCCCGATCAGGCAGGGAATGACATGGTCGGTGAGATAGGACGCGACCGACAGCTCGCGTCCGTTGAGCGTGGCATCGCCGATGCCGGTGAGACCTTCGTCGGTCTCGATCTTGAGGGTCACGAAGTTGCGGCCGGGGCTGCAGACGATGACGCGGGCGTTGGTGATCTTCATGGGAGCTTGCGTGTGTGGGGGGTGGATGTGTTCAGCCGTGCCAGCCGAGGTGGCCCAGGAAGTCTCGGGTGCGCTCGACCGTGGGGTTGTCGAAGATCTGCGAGGGCGGTCCCTGCTCGATGATGGCGCCGGACTCGAACACCACCACCCAGTCCGCCACGCGGCGCGCGAAGCCCATCTCGTGCGTGACCACGATCATGGTCATGCCCTCCTGCGCGAGCTTCTGCATCACGCTGAGCACTTCGCCGACGGTCTCGGGGTCGAGCGCGGAGGTGGGCTCGTCGAACAGCATCACCTCGGGCTCCATGGCCAGCGCGCGGGCGATGGCGACGCGCTGCTGCTGCCCGCCCGAGAGATTGGCCGGGTAGCTGGCGGCCTTGCTTCCGAGGCCCACTTTCTCCAGCAGGGCCTGGGCGCGCCGGCGGGCCTCGTCCTCGCGCATGCCGAGCACGGTGATGGGGCCCATCGCCACGTTGTCGAGCGCCGACTTGTGCGGGAACAGTTCGAAGCTCTGGAACACCATGCCCATGCGGCGGCGCACCTGGCGCACCTCGGACTCGCGCTTGGGCAGCGGCACGCCGTCGACCAGGACCTGGCCGCCGTCGATCGTCTCCAGCGCGTTGGTGCAGCGCAGGAGCGTGGACTTGCCCGACCCCGAGGGACCGATGAGGCACATGACCTCGCCCTTGTGCACCTGCAGCGACACGCCTTGCAGGGCGACGAAGTCGCCGTAGAGCTTGCGCACCTGGTCGTACACCAGCACCGGCGGCTGGTCGGCATTCTTGCGGGCCGCGGCAGCGGCGGCGACGGCATCGGTTTGGTTCATTCCTTCACTCCATAACGGCGGTGGATCCAGTCCACCAGCTTGGCCTGCGGGTAACCCATGAGCCAGTAGAGGGCGGCCATGGCGGTGAGCATCTCCAGCACGCGGAACGTCTGCGCGCGCACCTGCATGGCGCTGTAGGCCAGCTCGCTGACAGCGATCACCGAGACCAGCGAGGTGTCCTTGAACAGCGAGATCCAGGTGCTGGCGAGCACCGGCAGGATGCGGCGCGCCGCCTGCGGGATCACCACCTTGAACATCGCCTGCCGGCGCGACATGCCGATGGCCAGGGCCGCTTCCATTTGGCCCTTGCGGATCGAGTTGATGCCGGCGCGGAAAGTCTCGGCGTTGTAGGCCGACACGTTGCACACCAGCGCCACCAGCGCCGTGGTGAGCGGCGAGAACTGCACGTCGGCCGCCATGGGCATCACGTAGAACACCCAGTAGATGACCAGGATCAGCGGCAGGTTGCGGAAGAACTCCACGAAGGCCAGCGACAGATTGCTCAGCAGCCGGTTGGACGACAGGCGCATCAGCGCCAGCACGATGCCGCCCGGCACGGCCAGCAGCATGGTGACGACAGTGAGGCCCACGGTCAGCGCGGCGCCGTGCAGCAGGGCCTCGCGGTGCGTCCAGATGACGGACCAGTCGAATTGCATGATGTCCCCTCCCGCTCAGGAGCGGCCCAGGTGGGCCACCCGTTGGTAGAGGCGGTCCACGCCCCGGGTCACCGGGAACAGGATGCAGAAGAAGGCGACCATGACCGCGGTGAACACCTCCACCGGGCGGTAGCTCTGGCCGGCCACGGTCTCGGCGCTGTGCATCAGCTCGGGCACGGCGATCACGGTGGCGATGGCGGTGTCCTTGATGGCCATGGTGAGAATGGAGCCGAAGGCCGGCAACATCCGGATGGTGGCCTGCGGCAGCACCACCTTGCGCAGCAGCTGGGCCCGCGACATGCCCAGGGCCAGTGCGGCGCGTGTCTGGCCCGGTCGCACCGACTCGATGCCCGCGCGCATCACCTCGGCCGAGTAGGCGGCGATGTGCAGCGTCAGCGCCACCAGTGCGGCCCAGAAAGGCGGCAGCGTGACGCCCACCAGGATGGGAAAGGCGAAGTACATCCACACCAGCACCACCAGCACCGGGATGGCACGCATGGTGTCGATGTAGAACACCAGCAGCGGTCGCAGCCAGGGCGGCCCGTACAGGCGAAGCAGCGCGATGAAGAGGCCGGCCAGGATGCTGGTGACCGCGCTGACGATGCTCAGCGCGATCGTCACGCCCAGCCCGCTGGCGAAGAAGCGCCAGTTGTCGGCAATCGGGGAAAAGTCGAATTCCATGTCGTCTGCTACCTCGTTCAGAAGGTGACCATGACTTTCATGGCCCGATGCCGATCGGCCGCGAGCTCGAAGGCCTCGTGCACCTGCGCCACGGGCACGGCGGCCGTGAGCAGGGGCGACACGTCGAGCACGCCGCGCGCGAGGTAGTCCACCGACCAGGCGTACTCGTCCACGAAGCGGAAGGTGCCCACGTACGACAGGCTCTTGACCATGATCTGGCTGAAGGGACATCCCTCGCTGCTGCCGCCCAGCGTGCCGATCTGCACCACCGTGCCGCGCGGGCGCGTCACGCGGATGCAGTTGCCCAGCGCGCTGTAGTGGCCGGCCGCCTCGAAGCTCACGTCGACCTGGCCCTTGCCAGCGGCGAGCGCATCCAGGCCTTGCGGGTCCTTGGCGATGTTGATGGTCTCGGTCGCGCCCACCTGCGCGCATGCGGCCAGCGTGTGGTCCACGATGTCCACCGCAATCAGGCGGCTGGCACCCGCCAGCCTGGCGGCCATGAGCGTGAGCGCGCCGATCGGCCCGGCGCCCACCACCATCACGGTCTTGCCCAGCAGCGAGCCCGCGGCATGCACCGCGTGCAGCGCCACCGCCAGCGGCTCGCCGAAGGCGGCGATCTCGAAAGGCAGGTCCGCCGGCACCGGCATGCATTGAAAACCCTCGACGACGACCTGCTCGCGCATCGCGCCCTGCATGTGCGGCCAGCGGCTCGCACTGCCGAAGAAGTGCACGTTCTCGCAGTGGTTGGATGCGCCCATCCGGCAGAAGCGGCAAGTGCCGCAGGTGCGCGCGGGATCCAGGGCGACACGGTCGCCCGGCTTGACGTGCGCCACCTGCGCGCCCACTTCCAGCACCTGGCCGGCCGCCTCGTGCCCCGGCGTGAGCGGCGCGCGGATCACGAAGTCGCCCACGCGTCCGTGCTGGAAGTAGTGCAGGTCGGAGCCGCAGATGCCGACGGCCTTGACCGCCACCCGGACCTGCGTGGGAGAGATCGCTTCGGGCGCGAGATCGGCCACGCGCAAATCGCGCGCGCCGTGGATGGCACAGTTCAACATGGCGTTTCCTCGGAGCGGCGCGCTCGGGCTTACTTGAGATTCCTGGTCGCTTCGCGCTCTTCCTGCGAGAGCGCGGGCTGCATGCGTTGCGCGACGGCGCGCAGCCAGTCCAGATAGACCTTCTGGTCCTTGGCCACTCCCATGCCGGTTTCGAGCTGGAAGATCTTGCTGTCCTGGCAATCGTTCTCGGAGGGGAACACCGCCAGGCCCTTGACCTTCTTGCTGATGTTGGGCCAGAGCATGCGGTTGAGCGGTGCCGCATCGGAGCGGCCGGCCATCACTTCCTCGATCGGCGCCACCGACCCGGAGTTGGTCACGCCGCGCAGCTTGGCGTTGGCAAAGGTCTGCTTCATCAGCGGTTCTTCACCTGCGCCCGAGAAGTAGGCGAGCGTCATGTCCGGCTTGTTGAAGTCCTCGAGCGACTTGGCGGCGGTGAACTTCGGATTGTTGGCGCGGCCGAACATGCACACGCCGGTGTTGGAGAAGGTGACGAAGTCGATGATCTTGGCGCGCTCGGGCGTTTCGTTCAGCGGGCCGATCATGATGTCCATCTGGTTGGCCACCAGCGACGGCACCTTGGTTTCATGGCTGACCATCACCGGCTCGATCTTCACACCCAGCAGCTTGGCGAACTCGTTGCCCAGCGTCCAGGAAGGGCCCGACCACGGCTCGCCGCTGCCAGTCGTGTTCTGCGAGAGCCAGGGCGGGTTGTTGACCACGCCCACGCGCAGCACGCCGGCCTTGCGAATGGCGTCGATGCGCGCACTGGCGCCGGGCGGGGGTGGCGTCTGTGCCAGGGCCGCCGTGGCGGCGAATGCAAGCGCGACCGAGACGATGCCGCGCAGGGCGGTGCTGCCGAGTGTCTTCATGTGTGTCTCCCGTTCTGGAAAAAAATGGGTGAGGTATTCCCCAACGCCGCCACGCGGCGTTGATTGGCTTGTCTTGCGAGGTAGGTTGGGGTGGGCCCGGGCCCGTCAGGGCTGCTGAGCCTGGATCACGCGCGCTTCGTCGGCATCGAGCTTCGGCTTCACGGTCTTTGCGACCTGGCGCAGCCAGTCGAGGTAAGGCGCCTGGTTCTTGTCGATGGCCAGACCGACCGGCGATGCCTTCTCGGTGCTGTGCTGGCAGTTGTCGGCACTCGGCAGGACCGCGAGCCCCTTCACCTTGCGCTGCAGGCCGACCCACGGCACGCGGTTGATCGGTGCTGCATCGGCGCGGCGGGCCATGACTTCCTCGACCGGCGCCGTGGCGCCCGAACTGGCCACCGCGCGCAGGCGGGCCTTGGGAAAGCGCTCCTTGACCCAGTTCTCCTCGGCGCCGCCGGTGAAGTAGGCGATGGTCACCTCGGGATTGTTCAGGTCGTCGACCGATGTCGCCTTGGAGAAGCGCGCGTTGTCCGCCCGCCCGAACATGCAGATGCTGGTGCTCGAGTAAAGAACGAAGTCCACCACCTTGAGCCGCTCCGGCGTTTCGCCCAGCGGACTGAGCGTCATGTCGACCTGGTTGGCCGCCAGTACCGGCACCTTGGTCTCGTGCGACACGGCCACCGTGCGCAGCTTCACGCCGAGCAGGCGTGCGTATTCGTTGGCCAGCAGCCAGGCCGGGCCGCTCCAGGGCTCACCGGTGCCGCTGGTGTTCTCCAGCAGCCAGGGTGCGTTCTGCAGCACGCCCACGCGCAGTTCGCCCGACTTGCGGATGGCGTCGATGCGCGGGCTGACGCCTTGGGCCGGTGGTGTCTGCGCCATGGCAAGGAGGGGCACGGAGCTTGCGATGGCGACGGCGGCGCAGGCAAGGACGCGGCGCAGATTCGCACCGAGGTCAGGCTGAGAAATGGAATGCACGGGCTTGTCTCCTGCTGTTGACGGATGGACCTGGTCTTAGCGCCAGGCTTGGGTGAATTCGGTGATCACGCGCTCGATGTGCGCGCGCATCGCAGCACGCGAAGCATCCGCGTCGCGCGCGAGCAGCGCGTTGAAGATGCGCTGGTGGTCCGCATGCGAGGCCAGGCGCAGTTCGGGCGTGTGAAAGTGGTGCTCGATCTTGGTCCAGATCGGTCCCCGGGCCTGTGCCCAGAGGGCGGTGACCATCTGCATGAGCACGCTGTTGCCGGTGGATTCGGCAATGCGCACATGGAACAGGCGGTCAGCTTCGGCATTGGCCTCCTTGTTGTCCATCTGCTCGTGCATTTCGGTCAGCGCCGAGAAGATGCGGTCGAGGTCCGAGTCCTTGCGCACCTGCGCTGCCTGGCCGGCGATCTCGGCCTCGATCAGGCAGCGCGCGCGCAGAAGCTCGAAGGGGCCGGGCTCGGACGCAGGCATGAAGGGGGAGACGACCACGTTCCTGATTGGCGTCGGCGTCTGCGTGACGTACACGCCCGAGCCGCCGCGCACTTCGACCACGCCCTGGATTTCCAGGGAGATCGTTGCCTCGCGCACGGCGGTGCGGCTCACGTCGAAACRCTCCGCCAGCACGCGCTCTGCGGGAAGGCGTTCGCCGGGTTTGATCTCGCCGTGCTGGATGAGCTCCATGATCTGCGCGGCCAGACGCATGTAGGAGCGCTCCGCGACCTTGGAAGAGCCTTCGACCTGGGCGTTACCGGAAATGAGCTTGAGGTTCATGGCTGAAAGTGGTTGGACCAATTATTAGATTGGTGAGCCGTATGGCCCATAGTGGTTTACCAGWATAGGGATTGGTCTATCCAGAGATCTAATTCCCGTTTTCCATTCTGCCGCCTGCTTCCGCCCATGTCCCTCCCCTCTCTTGGATCTCGTCTTCTCGGCTCACTGCCCGCGCGCGCGCTCGACACGGGGGCCCAGGTGGTCTTACCAGATGTCGGGCGCGACAGCGCCCAGCCGGGTGTGGTGCATCTGGGCCTGGGCGCCTTTCATCGGGCGCACCAGGCGCTGGTCTACGAACGCCTGATCGCGGGCGGCGATCCGCGCTGGGGGGTGGTCGGCGTGGCCATGCGAAGCACGCAGCCCGCGGATGCACTGGCGGCGCAGGACGGCCTCTACGCGGTGCAGATCGCGGACGCCGCTTCGGTGCGCTGGCAGATCCCCGGCGCTCTGCTGCGCACCTGCGTCGCCGCGCGCGAGCGGCAGCAGGTCGTCGACGCCATGGCGGCGCCGCAGACCCGCTGGATCACCTTGACCGTGACTGAAAAGGGCTACACGCCGGATCTGGCGGCGCTGATCGTGGACGGCCTGGCGCAGCGCTTGAAGTCGGGCCTGCCCGGCGTGACCGTGGCCTCGTGCGACAACCTCTCGGACAACGGCCGCAAGCTGCAGGCGCTGTGCCTGTCGGATGCCGCCGCGCGAGACCCCGCGCTGGCCGCCTGGATCGAGGCGCAATGCGCATTCCCGAACAGCATGGTCGACCGCATCGTCCCCGCCGCCACCGACGCGCAGCGCGACGCGGCCGCGGCCGCGCTGGGGGTGGAGGACCGCGGCGCTCTGAGCACCGAGGCCTTCTGGGAATGGGTGATCGAGCGGCGCATGGCCGACCCATCGGACGCTGAACTGCTGGCCGGGGCCGGCGTGAYGGTGGTGGAGGACGTCAAACCCTTCGAGGATGCCAAGCTGCGCATGCTCAACGGCAGCCACACGGCGCTGGCCATGATCGGAGCCGTGCAGGGTTGGGCCACCGTGGCCGACGGCATCGCGCAGCCCGGCGTGCGGCGCTTCGTGCACGCCTTCATGTCGCGCGTGGCCATGCCCAGCCTGAGCCGGCCCGGGCTGCCCGCCTACCGCGACGCGCTGATCGAGCGCTTTGCCAATCCGCACCTGCGTCACCGCGTGCACCAGATCGCGAGCGACAGTTCATTGAAGATCCCGCTGCGCTGGGGACCGCCGCTCGTCGATGCCCTGGCKGCGGGACGCGAGCTGGAGCCCCTGGCGCTGGCCTGCGCGGCCTGGATGCGCTACTTGCGCGGCGAAGACGAAGCCGGGCGTGCCTACGACATGTCGGACCCACAGGCGGCTGCCCTGCAGGCGATGGCCCGCCAGCATGCGGGTGATGCCGAAGGCACCGTGCGCGCGCTGCTGTCGGTCGCATCCATCTGGCCGTCCGGCTGTGCGGACGATGCGCGCTGGGCGCCGCGCGTGGTCCATTGGCTGCGTCGCATCGAGTCTGCCGGCCTGGCAGCGGCGCTCGACGACATCACGGCTTCACCTTGATCGTTTGCACCATGGCCTGTTCGGTGCGAAGCGTCGAGCTTGCCGTCTGGCTCCTCCGATCCTCGGTTTCGAGGCCTGGCAGCCGATCGTCGCACCCTGGCCAGAAGGAGGAGAGTCACACTGCGCCTTCTGCGCACTTCGTTGCCGTTTCGCTGGCGAACTGCTACAAGCGTTCCCTCCTCGTCGCGTCAAACGAAAGGGAACAGCATGATGTCCTGTATCAGGCGCCTCGGGCTGATGGTGGCCAGTCTCGCAGCGGCCCTGTCCCTCTTGCAGGCGTGCGCGCAGCCCATCGTTTCACAAACGCGGCCGTCCGGCGTTCAGCGCCTCTACATCCTGAACTGTGGCGAAGGCGTCGCGGGAGACATCTCGCGCTGGTCGCCGGGCGTCGATGTGGGCAAGTCGATGCCGTTCGCCGGCAGCTGCTACCTCATCAAGCACGCGCAGGGCTGGCTGCTGTGGGACACGGGCCTCGCCGACTCAGTCGCGGCCATGCCCGAGGGCTTGCGACCCTCGGATCCGCGCGCGATCACCTGGCACCTGCCGAAGAAGCTCGCGGCGCAGATTGACGAACTCGGGTTGTCGCCGTCGGACATCAAGTTCGTCGCGGTTTCTCATGGCCACCCCGATCACATCGGCAATGTCGACATGTTCCCGAACTCGATGCTGCTGGTGCAAAAAGCCGAATACGAGTCCCCGAACGGAAGCTCCCTTCGGGCCCGGCCCAGCACAACGGTGACCGCATTCGAAGGCGACCGCGACGTGTTCGGCGACGGCAGTGTCACCATCATCTCGACGCCCGGGCACACTGTGGGGCACCAATCGCTGGTCGTGAAGCTACCCCGAACCGGCGCAGTCCTGCTTTCCGGCGATGCCGTCCACTTCAAGGGCAACTGGGACCACAGACGCGTTCCCTCGATCAACTTCAACGCGGAGCAGACTGCCGCCTCGATGCAGCGGATCGCGAACATCATGGCCAGGGACAACGCCCAGCTCTGGATCAACCACGACAAGGCGCAGCGCGACGGACAGAAGCTGTCGCCCGCGTTCTACGAGTAGGGCGACATGGGCGCGTTCTCGTGCGCATGTTCCGGGCTCGACGTTCCCCGGGATCGCGAACGTCACCGCCGACTGCCCGGTCGCGAAGGACTGTGAATGGCCGTCACTTGCCCTTTGGCTTCATCGTGGTGACCTTGTGCACCGCACCATGCTTGTCGTAGGTCGTCCACGTTCCTACCTGAGCTCCAAGCTCGAAGTAGCCCGAGCGCATTCGAACGCCATCCTTGCGGAACCATTCCCAGTAGCCGCTCAACAAGCCGTCGACCATCTGGCCCCGCGCGCGGACCGTACCGTCCTTGAAGTACTCAACTCGTTCTTCCGGCACTGGCATCGGGCCTCCTAGGTCCGCTGATGGCCGTGCCTGACATGGGCAATGCGACGAGCAAGCAAGACTGCCGACGCGAGCATCAGCACAAGTCCGCTGATCGCTTCACACCAAATGGTGACATTCGTTGCGAACGTGTGCGCGGAGCAAAGGGCAAGGCTGTAGTGAGCGAGGCCATCAAGGCCCAATGCCCCGTACGCGCCGACAGCAAACACGCCCAACGCATGAAGACCGAGGCGAACGACGATGAGACCCGCAACACCCAGGCTGGTGACGGACAACCAAGCAAGGTATACGTACTCCCGGGTAAGCCAACTTGGCATGTTGGGATAGAAGGCGATGAACTCGGCGTTGTGGGCGAAGTGCGCCAGGCTTGCGACGAAATACACCGCGACCAGCACCCACATATGCGTGGGCAAAAGTGACCTCTTGTGCATGAAGTGCATGGTGTGCCAAGCGGAGAAGTTGAACGAAACCTGTGCCCCCGGGGGTCCGTTTGCGGGTGAACTGGGTGACCGTCTCGGAGGACCGCTCATGGGCCGAATTCTGAAGCAGATTCCCATGCGCTGCGCCTGTCCTTCGTCAGAGCATCTTTCGATAGACAATGAAACCCGATTTCTCGGCAACCTTGTCATAGAGCATCATCGCGGTGGCATTGGTCTCCTGGGTCTGCCAGTACACCCTCGGGGAACCGCCCGCCTTCGCCCGCCGATAGACTTCCTCGATGAGCGCGCGTGCGACGCCCCTCCCCCTGGCGGCTTTGACCGTATAAAGGTCCTGCAGGTAGCAGCTCGGCCCGAGCTGAGTCGTGCTTCGATGGAAAAGAAAGTGGGCCAGACCGAGAAGGCCCGATGAGCCTTCAGCCACCAGCGCATGCATGGGCTCGCCAACGTCGTGGAAGCGCGACCATGTCGTCCGTGTGATGTCGACCGGCAATGCCGTCGTTCCGCTTCGGCCGTAGAACGAGTTGTAGCCGTCCCAGAGGGGCAGCCAGGCATCGAAGTCGCTTTCAACGGCCGGGCGGATGCGGATTTGTTCGGGCATAGGAAGATGTGAACTTGGGTTTGGGGAGACCGCAAGGTTTACACGGCAGCCACCTCCACCATCCCCTCCTTCGCCGCCGCAGCAAAGCGCTCGTGGTCGGCCCGGGTCTGCACCGCATAGGCGGCCGCGAAGTTCACCAGCGCGTCGTCGAACACATCCGACTTGCCGAGGTAGCCGCTGATCATTGCCGCATCGCCCGACTTGGCGTGCGCCAGCGCCAGTGCCCAGCCGCAGAGCCGGCAGTATTCGACGAAGCCGCCCGGCGTGGTCCCGCCCGGCTCCAGGTCCATGCCGCCCTTCATGTCGCGCAGCTGCCGGATGTAGAAGTGCACGCCGTCGATCTCGCCCCAGCCCAGGAAGATGTCGGGCGAACCCTGGATCAGCCGCTGTCCCCGGACGACACGCTCGCCATGGTTGGCCGGGCCGTCGGCCGCGACAGGGCCGCCCGCGTAGCCCGCCAGCACCGAGGGCTGGGCCTCCTTGAGCTGCAGGAACAGCGGGTCGTCCTCGTCGCGCCCCTGCATCAGGACCATCCAGCAGCGGGTGCCGACGCTGCCCACGCCGACCACCTTCTGCGCGGCATCGACCACCCGGTAGCGCGACAGCAGAAGCCGGCGTTCGGGCGCCAGCGAATCGAGGTAGTGGGCCAGGCAATGGCCGATCGCCTCGCCCACCGGACGGCCCATCGAGGTCAGGGGCGAACGCACGATGAAGGGATGCTGCTCGACGATCCGGTGCTGGTCGTCCACCAGGTCGGTCATCTTGTCGAGCACCTGCATGTGGGTGCGCTTGCGCGCCTTGTCCAGCGCCGCTTCCGCACTCGGGCGCATGGCGGGCGGCAGCGAGTCGATCAGCCGCGCGCTGTGGATGGTGTCGTACCAGGTCTCCAGCTCGCCCATGCCCGCGTAGCGGCGCATGCGGCTGCGGTAGCTTTCCACCGCGGCGCGCGCCGCGGCCTCGCGCTCGGACCGGTCGCCGCCCAGATGGTGCGACGCCACGAAGGCGCTGGCCGCCAGCCGCTTGACGTCCCATTCCCAGGGCCCGGGCTGGGTCTCGTCGAAATCGTTGATGGCGAACACCAGTTGCCGCTCGGCGGACGCGAAGACGCCGAAGTTCGCCACATGCATGTCGCCGCAGGCCTGCACCTGGAGCCCGGTGGTCGGACTCGGGGCCAGATCGGCCGCCATCACCGCCGCCGAGCCGCGCAGGAAGGCAAACGGCGACTGCAGCATGCGTGCGTGCCGCACCGGCACCAGCTCCTGCAGCCGGGTGGCCGCCTGCGCTTTCAGGATGGCCACGGGGTCGACCTCCGGCTGGCGCTCGAAGGCGCCGTGGCTGGCCCGGGGCACGCGCTCGCGCAAGGCCTTGCCGGCGGCCATGCGCTCCTCGACGGTCGGCCTCACGGCGGTGAACGCGCTCGCCAGCGCCTGCGCTCGCGTCGTGTCTTCGCTCTCGTTCGCGTTCTCGGGTTCGGCTCTGTCGGCACGTGCCATGCTTCTCTCCGGTGGGGCTGCGCCGCACATCATGCCGGAACCCGCGCCGTGGCGGCAGCCGCGGAAGATCAATGCGCGACGCGCTGGCGCCAGTCCCGCGGCGAGCAGCCGAAGCGGTCGCGGAACGCCCGGCTGAAGTGCGCGGCATCGCTGAAGCCGCGGCCATAGGCGATCTCGCCGACCGTGCGGCCGGCCGCGCGCGGGTCCAGCAGGTCGCGGCTGCAGGCCTCGAGCCGGCGCTCCCAGATGTACTGCGCCGGCGTCACCGGCTCGCTCTTGAACACCCGGTGGATCTGGCTCACCGAGAGGCCGAGACCGGCCGCCAGCGTGCCGACCGACAGCGCCGGATCGTCCAGCCGCTCGTCGATGCGCCGCTTGATGCGCGCGAGGTGGAAGGCCGTCAGGTTGCTCAGGCCCGGCGAGCGCGCGGCCGGCAGCGTCTGCAGGCCGGCCACCAGGATGTTGAGCACGCCGTTGGCGACCGCCAGCGCCGAGGCCGGCTGCAGCGCGTCGATGTCCTCGTGCAGCGTGCGGATCATGCCCAGCAGCAGGTGGCCAGCACCCTCGCGGCCCGACACCGTGGTGGCGGTCAGGGTCTGGGTCTCGCGCAGCTCGCTGCGCAGGCGCTCGCCTGGGAGCTTGAGCACGATCTGCTCGAAGGCATCGTCGAACAGCAGCTGGTAGGGCCGTGTGCTGTCGTAGAGCGCGAAGTCGCCCACCGACAGCACGGCGTCGCGCCCGTCCTGCCGCACCACGCCCTGACCGCGGGCCTGGATACTGACCAGGAAATAGTCGTCCGACGAGCGCGCGATATGGCCGGCGGTGCGCATCACCTTCTGCGGCCCCGAGCTGACGACCGAGACATCGAGGCTGGGCAGCGTGTGCTGGCGGATGCTGCCCTCGAAATCACCCTTGGAGCGATCCCCTGCGACCGGATCGCAGCCGAGCTGGACATAGACGTTGCAGATCATGTCGGTCCAGTAGGCGAGCCGCTGCTCGCGCGGGACGACGGCAGTGGTGAGCAGTTGTGTCATGGGGGTCCTTCCGGGGACATGCGGCTTGCGACGCTGGATCAAGAACGCCGCGAAGCCCGGACAAGCTGATTCCAGGCGGCGAACTTACGCTTCAAGCAACCCGTGTGCCACCGCGCTAACCCGGAGGCCGCGGGTTCCTTTCCACCCCTTTGGAGAAACACCATGTCCAGCACCACCCATCCCCGCCTGCGCGTCGCCGCGGTGCAGGCCGCGCCCGTCTTCCTCGACCTCGACGGCACCATCGACAAGACCATCGAACTCATGGCACAGGCGGCCGGCCAGGGCGTGCAGTTGATCGCCTTCCCCGAAACCTGGGTGCCCGGCTATCCGTGGTGGATCTGGCTCGATTCGCCGGCCTGGGGCATGCAGTTCGTGCAGCGCTACCACGACAACGCGCTGGTGGTCGGTTCGGCCGAATTCGACCGCATCCGAGAGGCCGCGCGCAAGCACCGCATCTGGGTCTCGCTCGGCTACAGCGAGAAGGCCGCGGGCAGCCTCTACATCGCCCAGGCGCTGATCGACGACCAGGGCCACACGCTGCAGACGCGCCGCAAGCTCAAGCCGACGCATGTCGAGCGCACCGTGTTCGGCGAGGGCGACGGCTCGGATCTGAGCGTGGTCGAGACGCCGATCGGCAACATCGGCTCGCTGTCGTGCTGGGAGCACCTGCAGCCGCTCAGCAAGTACGCGATGTACGCGCAGAACGAGCAGATCCACTGCGGCGCCTGGCCCAGCTTCTCGCTTTACCGCGGCGCCGCCTACGCGCTCGGTGCCGAAGTCAACAACGCGGCCAGCCAGGTGTATGCGGCCGAGGGCCAGTGCTTCGTGGTCGCGCCCTGCGCCACGGTCTCGAAGTCGATGCACGAGATGCTGTGCACCGACGCCGGCAAGCAGCAGATGCTGCTGGTGGGCGGCGGCTTCGCGCGCATCTACGGGCCCGACGGATCGCCGCTGGGCAAGAACCTGGCCGAGGACGAGGAAGGCCTGGTGGTGGCCGACATCGACCTCGGCATGATCTCGCTGGCCAAGGCTGCGGGCGACCCGGCCGGCCACTATTCGCGGCCCGACGTGACGCAGCTTCTGTTCAACAGGAAGCGGCGCGAGCCTGTGGTTCTGCAGGGGCCGGCCGAACCCGAGAAGACTGTCGCCGAGCCGGTGTCCACGCCGGTCGAACCGGCTGCGGCTGCCGCCCGCCAGCCGGTCGTGGCCTGAGCCGCCACGTCACGGGGGAAGCGCCATGGAATCCGCCATTGCCGAGCATCTGAAATGTCCGCGCACCCGGCACCGCCGGGTGGAGGACGACTACACGCCGCCCTACCCCGTCTGGTCGGCCCGCGCAGCCGCCGATGTGGGCCAAGTGGTGATGGGCTACTTCGGCGTGCAGTCGCGCGGGCCCGGATTGCAGGGCCGCGCCTGCGCCGCCCTGATGAAGATCGCGCGCAGCTTCGGCCTCGCCGACGGGCCGGGCCACCATGACCTGGCGCACTTCGTCGACGCCGAGGGCTTCGACAACATGATCGCGATCGCGTACTGGAGCGACCCGGCGGCCTTCGCGCGCTGGTGCGCCACGCCCGAGATCGACGACTGGTGGCGCTCGCCCGCGCGGCTCGACGACGGGCTGGGCTACTTCCGCGAGATCGCCTCGCCGCGGGCCGAGCACTACGAGACCATGTTCAGCACGCCCGACCGCTTCGAAGGCGTGGGCGTCGTGTTGGGCGGCGGGGTCAGCGGCGAGATCCAGGAGCACGGCTACTGGGGTTCGATGCGCGACCGGATCCCGTTGTCGCAGACCGACGCGATGGCGCCCTCGGGAGCCCGCAGCGCGATCTCGGGCGCGCCGGCGCCGGGGCGGCGCGTGCGCATCGCCGGCCACGAGAACGTGGCGATGATCCGCTCGGGCCAGGAATGGACGGACACCAGCGGCCGCGAGCGCACGCTCTACCTCGAGGACATGGAACCGACCTTGCGCGAGGGCATGGATTTCCTGCGCGACCAGGGCCTCGCGATCGGCTGCTACAGCAACCGCTACATGCACCACATCGACGGCAGCGGCGCGCCGCTTCAGAAGTCCTTCGGCCTGAGCTTCTGGCGCTCGCTGGCGGACATGGAGCGCTGGGCCGAGTCGCACCCCACGCACGTGGCGATCTTCGGCAGTTTCATGCGCTATGTGCAGGAGCTCAACTTCGAGCTGCAGCTGCGCGTGTACCACGAGGTGTCGGTACTGAAGGCGGACGCGCAGAGCTACGAGTACATCAACTGCCACCCGCGCACCGGGCTCATGAACGGCCTGGCGGCCTGAGCGGAGGCTCAGCCCTCGGAGGGCACGCCGCGCACGATCGCATCGCGCAGCGCCGCGGGAATCTCGAGCGCGCGATGGCTCTCGAGCGAGGTCGTCACCAGCACCTGGCGCATCTGCATGCGAAGCTCGTCTTCGGCGTCGACGCACTGCAGTGCCAGGGTCAGCGAGCGCGTGCCCAGGCGCTCGACTGCGAGCGCCAGCGTCACGCGGTCGCCGAAGCGGCTCACGGCGCGGAAGTCGGCCTCCAGACGCACCGTCGGCAGGCCGATGCGCTGCTGCACGATCAACCGCTGATAGCCGATGCCCAGCGCGTCGACCCAGTCCTCGACCAGGCCGTTGAACATGACGAAATACTGCGGGTAGAAGACGATGCCCGCCGGATCGCAGTCGGAGAAGCGGATCAGCCGCTCGCGGCGGAACGCGCCGGCCAACGACTCGCTCACGGCGACTCCTCGCCTGCCGCCTCGTTGCGCATCACATGCACCCGCAACAGACCCAGCTGGCTGTGCAGCTGCTTCACGGTCTTCATGTCCAGCCCCGAGAACATCTCGAGGATCCATTGCTCGTGCTCGCTGGCCATGGCCTCGAAGCTGCGGCGGCCCTTGGGCGTGAGGCTCACGATCCAGGCCCGGCGGTCGTCCGGGCTGGCGGTGCGCGAGACCACGCCTTCTCGCTCCAGCTCGTCGGTGAGGCCGGTCACGTTGCCGCCGGTGACCATCAGGTAGCGCGACAGCACGCGCATCTTGAGGCCGTCCTTGTAGCGGTAGAGCTGCGCCATGTAGTCGAAGCGCGCCAGCGTGATGTCGAAGCGCTCGCGCAGCCGCTTGCGGATCTCGGCCTCGATCTGCGTGGTGCTGGCCAGCATGCGCAGCCAGAGCTTGAGCACGGCGTGGTCGTCGTTGCCCGCGCGGGCCTCGTGGCCCAGTTCCTCGGCGTCGCTGAGCGCCGCGTGCGAGGGGTCGTTGGTGCTGTCGATCATGTCACTTCTCCTCCCGACACCGAGATCGACTGGCCGGTGACCGAAGCCGCCCCCTCGCCGCACAGCCAGCGCACCGCGTCCGCCACCTCGGCCGGCTGCACGATGCGGCGCTGCGGATTGACGCCCGCGAATTCCGCCAGCGCATCGGCCTCGCTGCGGCCGGTCTTGCCGACCACGTTGGCGACGCTGGCGCGCAGGATGTCGGTGTCGGTGTAGCCCGGGCAGACCGCATTCACGGTGATGCCCTTGCGCGCCACTTCGAGCGCCAGCGATCGCGTGAGGCCGATCACGCCGTGCTTGGCCGCCGTGTAGGCCGAAACATAGGCGTAGCCCTTCTGGCCCGCGGTGCTCGCGATGTTGACGATGCGGCCCCAGCCGAGCTCGAGCATGTCGGGCAGCGCGGCCTGGGCGCACAGGAAGCTGCCCGTGAGGTTGACCCCCAGCATGCGCTGCCAGAGCTCGACCGAGGTCTTGAGGAAGGGCGCGCTCTCGGCCTGGCCCGCGTTGTTGACCAGGATGGCGACCGGGCCCGACGCGGCGCGCAGGGCCTCGAAGGCGGCGCGCACCGAGTCGGCGTCGCCGACATCGGCCACCGCCACGGCGTGTCCCGTGCCCGGCAGTTCGCTCTGTACACGCTCCAGCGCGGCGCGATCGCGGCCGATCAGGCCGAGGCGTGCGCCCTCGGCCGCCAGGGTGCGCGCGATCTCGGCGCCGATTCCGCGTGCGGCGCCGGTCACGACCGCGTGGCGCCCATTCAGTGCATTCTTCATGGCTGGATAAATCGTTGACAACTAAACATTTTAACCACCGGTGCTTTTTCAGCGCATCGAGCGGCCGCCGTTGAGGTCGAGCGTCGTGCCGGTCGCAAAGGCCCCCGCCGCCGAAGCGAGGTACACCACGGCCGCCGCCACTTCCTGCGCCTCGCCGAAACGGCCGAGCGGAATGCCGCTCAGCAGCGCCTGCCGGTGCGGGGCGTCCATGGCGTCGAGCAGCGGGCTGCGGATCGCCGCCGGGGCGATCGCGTTGACCGTCACGCCATCGGCCGCCAGGGCCTGCGCGAACGAACGCGTCAGCGCGATCAGGCCCGCCTTGGAGGCCGCGTAGTGAACACCGGTCGCGGCGCTGGGCTGCTGGCCCGCGATCGAGCTCAGGTTGATGATGCGTCCCGAGCCTCGCGCGCGCATGTGGCGCCCGGCGATGCGACAGCCGAAGAAGCTGCCGCGCAGGTTCACCGCCATGACTTCGTCCCACTCGCCGGCCGTGATGTCCCAGAGCGAGGTGGCGGGTGTCGAGGCGGCGTTGTTGACCATCACGTCGACCGCGCCGAAGCGCTGCACCGCCGCTTCGAAGCAGCGGACGAAGGCGGCCTCGTCGCGCACGTCGAGCACCATCGATAAGCCCGCGTGGCCGGCGTCCCGCAGGCTCGCCGCGACGGCATCGGCGCCCGGGCCGTCGATATCGGCGAGCACCACGCTGGCGCCGGCCTCGGCCAGCCCGCGCGCGATCGCGGCCCCGAGGCCCTGCCCTGCGCCGGTGACGAAAGCCGTACGACCGTCGAGGGAGAACATCGCTCAGCCCCTGGCCCGCGCGGCCGGCCCCCGGTCCCAGGTCGCGGCCGACACGCCGCGCTCGCGCAGCTTGTACTTCTGCACCTTGCCGTTCTCGGTGCGCGGCAGGTCGTCCAGCAGGTCGACATAGCGGGGCACGGCGAAGTAAGGCAGTCGCCCCTCGCAGAAGCGCATGAGTTCGTCGGGATCGACGCGGCTGCCGGGCCGGGCCACCAGCGCCGTCATCACCTCGTCCTCCGCCAGTTCGGAATGCACCGGGTAGACGGCGCAGGCGGCCACGCACGGATGGCTCAGCAGCACCTGCTCGACCTCGAAGGAGGAGATGTTCTCGCCCCGGCGCCGGATCGCGTCCTTGATGCGGTCGACGAAGCGGAAGGCGCCGTCGGCGTCGCGCAGCACGCGGTCGCCGGTATGGCACCACAGGTTGCGCCAGGCCTCGACGGTCTTCTGCGGCATGTTGAAGTAGCCGCTCGCGAAGGCGTAGGGCTCGTCGGCGCGCAGCAGCAGTTCGCCGGCCTCGCCCGGCGGCAGCTCGGCGTCGTCCTCGTCGGCGACCCGCGCCTGGARGCCCGTCCGCAGCCAGCCCATCACGCCGCCGCGCGGCGAATCGGGGGCGGTGGCGATCGCGAAGTTGGTCTCGGTCGAGCCGTAGCCTTCGAGCAGCCGCACGCCGGTGCGCGCCAGGAAGGCCTGGGCCGCCGCCGCCGGCACGCCCGGGCCGAGCCCGGTGCGAACCCGGTGCTCCCGCTCGCCGGGCCCTTCGGGCTGGGCCAGAAGGATCGGCACCATCGCGCCGAGCAGGTAGACCACGGTGGCGCCGCTGGCGCGCATCGAGGGCCAGAAGCCCGAGGCCGAAAAGCGCGATTCGAACACCACCTCGGCGCCCGTGAGCGCGGCCTGAGCGAAGGTGTTGAGCGCATTGATGTGGAACAGCGGCAGCGTGGTGCACAGCACGTCGTCGGCGCCGACACCGAGCACCTCGGCGCTGTTCACGCCCCACCAGAAATACTGGGCATGCGGGCAGATCACGCCCTTGGCCGGGCCGGTGGTGCCGGAGGTGTAGAGGATCGCGAGCGGGTCGCCGGGCTGGACCGCCGCCGGCGCGATCGGCTCGCCGCCGAGCGGGTACGGCACCAGCCGGATGCCCGCGGGCGGCTGCCAGGCGGCCTGCGCGTCACCGATGACCCAGATCTCGCGCAGCGCGGTTCGGGCCAGGTCCGCGGTCTGCAGACGCTCCAGCCAATCCGCCTCGATCACGAGCAGCTTCGCCTCGCTGTTGGCGAGGAAGTACTCGATCTGCGGACCCATCGACGCCGTGTTGACCGGCACCGCGACGGCGCCGAGCCAGCCGGCGCCGAGAAAGGCCTCGAGGAACTCGATGCGGTTGCCGCACATCAGGGC
>NZ_JBFUCI010000035.1:0-25675 GCF_056405335.1 Variovorax sp. P1_H12_2 | reverse complement strand
CCCGAGATTCCGGAATACCTGGTCGCGCGCCGCGTGCGCTACCGGGCCGAGGCCAGCACGCTGGGCGAGTGGCCCGACACCTTCTGGGCCGAGCGCATCGAGATCGGGGTCGCGCGCGAGTTCAACGCCGCGCTGCGCGAGCGACTGCCCGGCTGGCGCCTGTGCGAGGCCAACTGCAGCGAGCAGTCGCCCGCTCTTTCACTGCAGGTGGTGCTGAGCCGCATGGACTATGTGCGCAGCGAACAGCGCCTCAAGGCGACGGCGCGCATCGCACTGTGGAGCACGGACCGCGCGCCGCGCCTGCTGCACGGCGGGGAGTTCAGCTACGACATCCCGGGCGACGCCGACAGCGCGCAATCGCAGGCGCGGGCATTGACGGAACTGCTGCGCCGGGTGGCCGCGCAGGCCGCAACGTCGGTTGCCGCGGTGCCCTGAGCCGGGAAGCGCAGCGGCCGAACGCGAACCGGCGCCGGCCTCGCTAGCGCAGCGCCTGCCTTTCTGAACGACGCTCGCCTGAGCGATTCACCGGGATGAAGTCGTACGACCCGCCGGCCTCCCGCGCGCGCATGCCTGGCATCGCCGGCGCAGCGATCCGATCGGCCCCGGCGCCGAACGCGGTCGACTGCAGCGCCGGGCCGGAGAACGCGGCGCCGCACGGCCGGTCGGACAGGACCGTCTGGCCGCGGTCATCCTTGCAGCGATGGATCTCGGCGGAGGCCATTGCGCTTGCCGCGAAGATGCCGATCACGACGATCGTTCGGGCCACGTGCTGAACCAGGAAGGGCATGGGGTCGCTTTCGGTGTTTCGGCGATCCTAGGGGCGCGCGGCCTATTTGCAACAAGTTGTATCTACGCGGCCGCGCCGGCCGTGAAAAAAGTCACGCAGGGTCGGCGCCCCGAGCCCGAACACCGCCGGTCCAGACGATCGACCACGCCCCACCGAGGCCACCGATCTAAGATGCGGACCCACCTCCCGAGGAAAGCATCTTCATGAAAAAGATCGCGCTCGCATCCGCCGCCTGGATCCTCGCTGCCGTGCCGACTTTCGCATCCGCCCAGGGTGATGGCGGCAGCCAGACCCGATGCGAACTCCAGTACAGCACGTGCAAGCAGACGGCCAAGGCCGACTACCAGTTCTGCAAGACCGCCTCGGAGAAGAACTGCCGCCCGCGGCTCGACAAGGCGCTCAAGAACTGCAGCGTCAGCCGCAACAACTGCCAGAACTAGCCGCGGGGCTTGCCGGCCACCAGCCGCATCCCCGGCATCAGCTCGGCCGCGAGTTCCGGCCGCTCGAGCGCGTACTCGAGATTCATGCGCGCGATCTCCACGTGCTCCTCGCCCAGCGCCTGCGCGCGCGAGCCCTGGCCGCGCTCGATCGCCTGCACCATCGCGTGGTGCGTGCGATGGGCCTGCTTCATCCACTGGTGCCCTTCTTCCATCGACGACTGCATCGGCAGCATCGCGCTCGGCGACGCGAAGGGCTGGCCGTCGAGCATGTCCATCACGCGCTGCAGCGCGACGTTGCCGCAGCCCTGCATGATGAGCTTGTGGAAGCGGTCGTTCATCTCGACGTAGGCCGCGTAGTCGTCCAGCCCCATCTCGGCCTTGTTGACCGCCTTGTCGCCATCGTCGAGGCACTCGTGCAGGTCGCGCAGCAACTGGCGCGAGGCGCCGTCCTCGGCCAGCAGGCGGGCGGCAAAGCCCTCGATCACGCCGCGCACGCGGATCGCGTCGGCGATCTCCTGCGAGGTGAAGCGGCGCATCTGGTAGCCGCCGCTCGGCGACTGCTCGATCAGGCCCTCGTGCTCCAGGCTGGTCAGCGCCAGCCGCACCGGCGTGCGCGAGGCACCGAGTTTTTCCGCCAGCGGGATCTCGGCGAGCCGCTCGCCGGGCACGAATTCACCCTTGAGGATCAGGTCGCGGAGTTGAACCAGCACGCGGGATTGTTGGGAGTCCATCTGGGTCGGCAAAGCGAAGGGATGGTTCGATTCTAAGGAGAACGACGGCCATTGCACACAAGCATCGCCAGTTGGTCCGGATGTTGCATACATCAGAACCATGATGCATCCATTTGAATGGGATGCACCGCATAGACGCGCCAGACACTAGGTGTTAACCCTTTATTTCAGGCCGTCAACATTCAATTCGAACGGAAAACAATTGACCTTGGACAAAGACAGCTTAGACAATGTATGCAATTGCATGCAGTGCATGTTTCCAACTGTCACCCCTCGATGGAGCACCCATGATCAGCGCTGAACAAAACGATTTCATCACCCGGGTCGGCCCCGGCACCCCCGCGGGCACGCTGCTGCGCCGCTACTGGCAGCCGGTGGCACTCGCCGACGAACTCGCCGGCCCGCGCCCGGTCAAGCCGGTGCAGTTGATGGGGCAGCACTTCGTCCTGTTCCGCGACGAGAAGGGCCAGCTGGGCATGCTCGACCGCGACTGCCCGCACCGCGGCGCCGACCTGGCCTTCGGCCGCCTCGAGGACGGCGGCCTGCGCTGCCCCTTCCACGGCTGGCTGTTCGACGCCAAGGGCAACTGCCTCGAAACCCCCGCCGAACCCGCGGGCAGCAAGCTGTGCAGCCGCATCAAGCAGGCCGCCTACCCGGTGGTCGAGCGCGCCGGCACCGTGTTCGCCTACATCGGCGAAGGCGAGCCGCCGGCGTTCCCCGAGTTCGACTGCTTCGTGGCGCCCGACTCGCACACCTTCGCCTTCAAGGGCCTGTTCGAGTGCAACTGGCTGCAGGCGCTCGAGGTCGGCATCGACCCGGCGCACGCCTCGTACCTGCACCGCTTCTTCGAGGACGCGGACACGTCGGAAAGCTACGGCAAGCAGTTCCGCGGCGCCTCGGCCGACTCCGACATGCCGATCACCAAGGTGCTGCGCGAATACGACCGCCCGGACATCAGCGTCGACCCGACCGACTACGGCATGCGCCTGACCGCCTTACGCAAGCTCTCCGAGACCCAGACCCACGTGCGCGTGACCAACGTGGTGTTCCCGCAGGCCTTCGTGATCCCGATGAGCGCCGAGATGACCATCTCGCAGTGGCATGTGCCGGTCGACGACACGCACTGCTACTGGTATGCGATCTTCACCAGCTTCACCGGCCCGGTCGACAAGCAGCAGATGCGCGACCAGCGGCTCAAGCTCTACGAGCTGCCCGACTACACCTCGCGCAAGAACAAGCGCAACAACTACGGCTACAGCATCGACGAGCAGCGGACCGAAACCTACACCGGCATGGGCGACGACATCAACGTGCACGACCAGTGGGCGGTCGAGTCGCAGGGCCCGATCCAGAATCGCACGCGCGAGCACCTGGGCAGCACCGACAAGGGCATCATCGCCTACCGCCGGATGCTGGTGAAGGCCATCGAGAGCACGCAGGCGGGCGAAGGGGCGCCGATGCTGATCGACGCCGCGCAGGCCAGCGCACTCACCGGGCCGCCGTCGATCGACGGCATCGGCGAGTCCGGCAACACCGACGGCTACTGGCAGAGCGCCGACCGCGAACGCCGCCTCAAGTCGGACTGGGCCTCGGCCCGCCTGTCCGCCGCCTGAGCACGTCCCGCCATGAGCTCCTTTGTAGACCGCCACGGCCTCTGGTCCGACGACCAGCAGAAGCAGGCCCAGGAACTGGTGCGCCGCATCGATGCGGGTGACCTCGATGTGGTGCGCTTCGCCTGGCCCGACCAGCACGGCCTGCTGCGCGGCAAGACGCTGGTCGCCAGCGAGGCCCGCGCCGCGCTGTGGGACGGCGTCAACCTGACCTCCACGCTGCTGGCCAAGGACACCTCGCACAAGACCGTGTTCCCGGTGTTCGCGGCCGGCGGCGGCTTCGCCATCGAAGGCTTCCAGGGCGGCGCTGATTTCACGATCGTGGCCGACCCCTCGACCTTCAAGGTGCTGCCGTGGACGCCGCGCACCGGCTGGATCCTGTGCGACGCCTACATGGCCGACGGCAAGCCCTGCCCGTATGCGACGCGCCAGATCCTGCAGCGCGCGGTGCACCAGCTCGGCGAGATGGGCCTGGACTTCATCGCCGGCCTCGAGGTCGAGTTCCACGTCTTCAAGCTCGACGACCCGCGCATGGGCCTGGCCGATTCGGGCCAGCCCGGCGAGCCGCCGCGCGTGTCGCTGCTGTCGCACGGCCACCAGTACCTGACCGAGCTGCGCTACGACCGCGTCGATGCCGTGATGGAGCTGCTGCGCTCGCAGCTGATCGGGCTCGGCCTGCCGCTGCGCTCGCTCGAGATCGAGTTCGGCCCGAGCCAGTTCGAGCTGACCTTCGGCCCCACGGCCGGCGTGCTGCCGGCCGACACCATGGTGCTGCTGCGCAGCGCCATCAAGCAGATCTGCCAGCGCGCGGGCTACCACGCTACCTTCATGTGCCGTCCGCGCATCCCGAACGTGATGTCCAGCGGCTGGCACCTGCACCAGTCGCTGCGCCGCAGAAGCGACGGCGTGAACGCCTTCATGCCCTCGGAGCCTGGCCAGGACTTGAGCGACCTCGGCCTGCACTACCTCGGCGGCCTGAAGGAGCATGCCTGCGGCTCGGCCGCACTGGCCAGCCCGACGATCAACGGCTACCGGCGCTACCGCCCCTTCTCGCTGGCGCCGGACCGCGCCATCTGGGCCCGCGACAACCGCGGCGCGATGCTGCGCGTGCTGGGCGGCGTCGGGCAGAATGCGACGCGCATCGAGAACCGCGTGGGCGAGCCGACGGCCAACCCCTATCTCTATCTCGCGTCGCAGCTCTTCTCGGGCCTGGACGGCATCCGCAACAAGACGAACCCCGGCCCGTCGGCCGACGCCCCTTACGAAACGCCCGCCGAACACCTGCCACGCTCGCTCGGCGATGCGCTCGCCTGCCTGCGCCAGGACGCGATGCTGAACGAACAGATGGGCAAGACCTTCGTCGACTACCTGTGCCACATCAAGGAAGCGGAGATCGCCCGCTTCAACCTCGAGGTCAGCGAGTGGGAACACCGCGAGTACTTCGACATGTTCTGACCTCGCCATGCCCACGATCCACTACATCCTCAGGGACGGCAGCAGCCGCAGCGTCGACGCCAAGGCCGGCTCCAGCGTGATGGAGAACGCCATCCGCGGCAACATCCGCGGCATCGATGCCGAATGCGGCGGCTCCTGCTCCTGCGCGACCTGCCATGTCTACGTCGACGACGCCTTCATCGACCGCCTGCCGCCGCCCGACGAGGTGGAGGGCGAGCTGCTCGACGGCGTCGCCTCCGAACGGCAGCCGAACAGCCGCCTGAGCTGCCAGCTCACGATGACCGCCGAGCTCGACGGCCTGACCGTGCGCGTCCCCGAGACCCAGAGCTGATGCCCGCCGCCCACCCCCTGGTGATCGTCGGCGCATCCTATGCCGGCGTCCAGCTGGCCGCCAGCGCCCGCGAGCTCGGCTTCGAGGAGCGCATCGTCATCGTCGGCGACGAGCCGCATGCGCCCTACCAGCGACCGCCCTTGTCCAAGGGCCTGCTGACCGGCAAGACGACCCTCGACCAGCTGCCATTGCGCGGCCCGGACTTCTTCGAGCAGAACCGCATCGAGCTGCGGCTCGGCCGCCGCGCCGAAGCGCTGGATGCCGGCGCCCGCTCGGTGACGCTGGACGACGGCGCCGTGCTCGACTACGGCTGGCTCGCGCTGACCACCGGCGCGCGCTGCAGGCCGTTCACGCTGCCCGGCGCAGACCTCGACGGCGTGCTCGACCTGCGCACCCTCGACGATGCGCTGCGCGTGGCCCATGCCGCCGAGCGCACCCAGCGCGCCTGCGTGATCGGCGGCGGCTTCATCGGCCTCGAAGTCGCTTCGGCGCTGCGCGCGCGCGGCGTCGCGGTGACGGTGATCGAAGCGCAGCCGCATCTGCTGGCGCGCGCCTTCCCGCCCGCGATGTCGGCCTTCGTCGAGCACGCGCATCGCCGCCGCGGCGTCGAACTCCTGACCGGCCGCGGTGTGCGTGCGCTGCATGGCACCCAGGGCCGCGTGGCCGCGGTCGAGCTCGACGACGGCCAGCGCATCGATTGCGACCTGGTGGTGCTGGGCATCGGCGTGCTGCCCAATGCCGAGCTGGCGCGCGAGGCCGGCATCGGCGTCGACAACGGCATCGTGGTCGACATGCTGGGCCGCACGACCGCGCCGCGCGTGCTGGCGGCCGGCGACGTCGCCAACATGGCGCTGCCGCCCGCACCCGGCGCACCGGCGCGCATGCGGCTCGAATCGATCCAGTCGGCCAACGATGGCGCCCGCGCGCTGGCCTCGCTGATCGTCGGACACGAACGGCCCTGCACGGCCGTGCCCTGGTTCTGGAGCGACCAGTTCGACCTCAAGTTCCAGATGACCGGCCTGGCCGCGCCCGGCGACGAGGTGGTGCTGCGCGGCGACATGGCGAGCGACCGCTTCAGCGTGTTCTATCTGCGCGGCGGCACGCTGGTGGCCGCGCACTCGGTGAACAAGCCGGCCGAGCACATGCTGAGCCGCAAGCTCATCGGCGCCCGTGCCCGCTTCACGGCCGGGCAGCTCGCCGACGAATCCTTCGACCTCAAGTCGGCGGCGACGACCGCACCGGAGGCCGCGACCTCCTGAGTCCCGGGGCCGCGCACCGGCCCCACCGTTTTCCCAACCACCCTGCCTGCCGGCCCACCGGCTTCATTGAACGGAGCTTCCACGATGATGATGAACAAGAGAAATGTGCTCGCCACCCTGACGCTGGCCTGCCTCGGTGCCTTCGGCGCCATGGGCGCGGCCCAGGCCGCCGACGAGCCGCTTCGCATCGGCCTGATCGCGACCTACTCGGGCCCCTACGCCGACTACGGCCGCCAGTTCGATGCCGGCGTGGCGCTGTACCTCAAGGAACACGGCGGCAAGATCGCCGGGCGGCCGGTCGAGATCATCAAGAAGGACACGGCAGGCCCGGCGCCCGATGCCGCCAAGCGCATCGCGCAGGAACTGGTGGTGCGCGACAAGGTGGGCATCCTCACCGGCCTGGACTTCAGCCCCAACGCCTACGCCGTCGCAGCCATCGCGACCCAGGCCAAGATCCCGACGCTCGTGATGAACGCGGCGTCCTCCGCCATCACCAGCAGTTCGCCCTACGTGGCGCGGCTGTCGTTCACCGTGCAGCAGGTGACCGACCCGATGGCGCGCTGGATGGTCAAGCAGGGCGTCAAGGAAGCCTACACGGTGGTCGCCGACTACGCCTCGGGCGTCGACGCCGAGACCGCCTTCAAGAAGGCCTTCACGGCCGAAGGCGGCAAGGTGGTCGGCGAAGTCCGCACGCCGATGAACAACCCCGACTTCTCGGCCTACGTGCAGCGCATCAAGGATGCCAAGCCGCAGGCGGTGTTCTTCTTCTTCCCTTCGGGCGTGATGCCGCCGGCCTTCCTCAAGGTGTGGAAGGAGCGCGGCATGGAAGAAGCGGGCATCAAGCTCTACGCCACCGGCGAGGCGACCGACGACAGCTACCTCGACGCCACCGGCGACGTGGCGCTGGGCCTGCTCACGAGCCACCACTATTCCTATGCGCATCCCTCGCCGAAGAACCAGAAGTTCGTCAAGGACTTCACGGCCGAGTTCGGCGGCAAGCTGCGCCCGAGCTACTTCGCCGTCACCGCCTACGACACGATGGCCGCGATCGACCTCGCGCTCGCCAAGACCCGCGGCGACGTCTCTGGCGACAAGTTCATGGAAGCGCTCAAGGGCCTGAGCTTCGAGAGCCCGCGCGGCCCGGTCCAGATCGACCCCGCGACGCGCGACATCGTGCAGACGGTCTACATCCGCAAGACCGAACGCACCAAGGGCGAGCTCGTGAACGTCGAGTTCGACAAGTTCGAGCGCGTCAAGGACCCGGCCAAGGAAAGCAAGTAAGCGAGCGGCCGCCGCGACAGCAGCAACGGGACATCCATGGGAATCGTGATCTTCGACGGAGTGGCCTACGGCATGCTCCTTTTCCTCATCGGGGTGGGCCTGTCCATCACGATGGGCCTCATGAACTTCGTCAACCTCGCGCACGGCACGTTCGCGATGGTGGGCGGCTACGCCGCAAGCGTTCTGATGAACCACTTCGGCGTGGGCTTCTTCCCGTCGCTGGCGGTGGCCTTCGTCGTGGCGGCGCTGGTCGGCGCGGTGCTCGAGTTCCTGTTCTACCGGCGGCTCTATCGTGCGCATCCGCTCGACCAGGTGCTGCTGTCGATCGGCATCGTGTTCGTCTCGGTCGCCGTCTTCACCTACTTCTTCGGCCCGACGATGCAGCCCTTCCAGCTGCCGCCGGTGCTCGACGGCCGGGTGTCGCTGGGGGGCCTGGAGGTCGGCCGCTATCGGCTGTTCCTGATCCTGTGCGGCGTGCTCGTGCTCGCGGGCCTGCTGCTGGTGCTCGGCAAGACGCGCTACGGCGCGATGGTGCGGGCCGCGGTGGACAACCAGCGCGTCGCCGGCGGCACCGGCATTCACGTGCAGCGGCTCTTCTTCCTGACCTTCTCGCTGGGCTGCGGCCTGGCCGGACTGGGCGGCGCGTTGAGCCTCGGCATGCTGGGGCTGGAGCCGTCGTTCCCGCTCAAGTACCTCGTGTACTTCCTGATCGTGGTGTGCGTCGGCGGCGCCGGCACCATCACCGGCCCCTTCGTGGCCGCGCTGCTGGTCGGCATCGTCGATGTCGCGGGCAAGTACTACCTGCCGGAAGCCGGCGCCTTTCTCATCTATGTCGTCATGATCATCATGTTGCTGCTGCGCCCGAACGGCATCATTCCGCGCAAGGGGCTTGTATGAAGCCCATCACGGTTTCGCCGGGCCGCCTGCGCGCGGCCGAGGTGGCTTTCTGGCTCGCGCTGGGCGCCAGCTTCTTCCTGCTGCCGGACAAGCTCACGCTGATGAGCCAGATCATGATCTTCGGGCTGTTCGCGGTCTCGCTGGACATGGCGCTCGGCTACGCCGGCATCCTCACGGTGGGCCATGCGGCCTTCTTCGGCGCCGGCGCCTATGCGGCCGGCCTGCTGGCCAAGCATGGCTGGAGCGAGCCCTTCAGCGGCCTGCTGTTCGCGCTCATGGTTTGCGCCGTGCTGGGCTATGTGCTGAGCTACCTGGTGGTGCGTGGCGCCGACCTCACGCGGCTCATGATCACCATCGGCGTCTGCATGCTGCTGGCCGAGCTGGCCAACCGGCTGTCGTCGATCACCGGCGGCACCGACGGCCTGCAGGGCGTGGTGATCTCGCCGGTGCTGGGCCTGTTCGACTTCGACCTGTTCGGCAAGACGGCGTTCGTCTACGCCTACGCCGTGGTGCTGGTGGTGTTCCTCGGCGTGCGGCTGGTGCTGGGCTCGCCCTTCGGGCTCACGCTGCGCGGCATCCACGACAGCCGCAAGCGCATGCTCGCGATCGGCTCGCCGGTGGAGGCGCGGCTGCGCATGGCCTATGCACTGTCGGCCGGCGTCGCCGGCATCGCCGGTGCGCTGCTGGCCCAGACCACGCAGTTCGTCGGCATCGAGTCGATCGGCTTCAACCGCTCGGCCGAGGTGCTGATCATCCTCGTGCTCGGCGGCACCGGCCGGCTGTACGGCGGGCTCATCGGCGCGATCGTCTACATGCTGGTGCACGACTGGTTCGCCGACCTCAACCCGCAATACTGGATGTTCTGGCTCGGCATCTTCCTGATCGCCGCCGTCATGCTCGGCCGCGGCGGGATCATGGGCGCGCTGTCGCGCCTGGTGAAGACCGGGAGGCCGTCATGAGCGCCGCCCGGCCGCCCGAAGGCGCTCGCACCGCAGTGCCCAGCACGGAGGGCTCCCTATGAGCGGCGCCGCACTTCGCACCCGCGGGCTCGGGATCTCCTTCGGCGCCTTCCGCGCGGTCGACGACGTCAACCTGACGCTCGAACCCGGCGCGCGGCAGGCCCTGATCGGCCCGAACGGCGCCGGCAAGACCACGCTGATCAATCTGCTGACGGGCGTCTTCAGGCCGACCCACGGAACGATCCACATGGGCGAGCGCGAGCTCACCTCGCTGTCCGCCGACAAGCGCGCCCGCCTGGGGCTGGCGCGCACCTTTCAGATCAACACGCTGTTTCCCAGCCTCACGCCGCTGCTGTCGGTGGTGCTCGCGATCAGCGAGCGCGACGGCCTGGGCGCGGTCTGGTGGCGTCCGCTCAAGCGCAACAAGGCCGCGTTCGACGAGGCCCATGCGCTGCTCGGACGCCTCAAGCTCGACGCGCTGGCCGACGTGCCGGTGGCCGAACTGGCCTACGGCAAGCAGCGGCTGCTGGAGATCGCGCTGGCCATGGCCGCCAGGCCGCGCATCCTGCTGCTCGACGAGCCCGCCGCCGGCGTGCCCGAGGACGAGAGCGGCGAACTCTTCGAGGTCATCGCCGAGCTGCCGCAGGACATCAGCGTGCTGTTCATCGAACACGACATGAATCTCGTCTTCCGCTTTTCGCGTCGCATCTCGGTGCTGGTCGCCGGCCAGATCCTCACCGAAGGAACCCCCGCCGAAATCGGCACCGACCCGCGCGTGCGCGAGGTCTATCTGGGCCACGCAGGAGCCAACCATGTCTGAGATGCTCGCCTTCGACCATGTGGTGGCCGGCTACGGCAACGCCGTGGTGCTCGACCGCCTGGGCTTCTCGCTGGCGCAGGGCCAGAGCCTCGCCATCCTGGGACGCAACGGCGTGGGCAAGACCACGCTGCTCGAAACGCTGATGGGCAACACCCGCGTGATGCGCGGTGCGCTGCGCTGGTGCGGCGAGGACATCACGCGCTGGCCGGCCCATCGCCGCGTGCGCGCCGGCCTGGGCTGGGTGCCGCAGGAACGCGAGGTGTTCCCGTCGCTCACCGTCGAGGAGAACCTGACCGTGATCGCGCGGCCGGGCAAGTGGAACCTGCAGCGGGTCTACGCGTTCTTTCCGCGGCTGCACGAGCGGCGCGGCAACTACGGCAACCAGCTGTCGGGCGGCGAGCAGCAGATGCTGGCCATCGGCCGCGCGCTGATGACCAACCCGAAGCTGCTGCTGCTCGACGAGCCGATGGAAGGCCTGGCGCCGATCATCGTCGAGGAGCTGGCCCGCTCGATCCGCCATCTTTGCGAGAGCGAGGGCCTGGCGTCGATCGTGGTCGAGCAGCACCCGGTGCTGGCCCTCGAGATGACCCACCAGGCGATCGTGCTGGAGCGCGGCACCGTGGTGCATGCCGGTCCGAGCGCGGCGCTGGCCGGCGACGCGGCCCTGCTCGAAGGCCTGCTCGGCGTCGGCATCGGCGAAGTGCCGGCCTGAGGCGGGCCCAGCCCCGTCTTCGTTCCCTTTCCTCTTTTCCTGTCAGGACCACACCATGCCAACTTCCGTCTCCCGGCTGTCCCGCCGCGGCCTGCTCGCCGCCTGCGCCTTCACGCTGGCCGCGCCGGCCGCCTTCGCGCAGGACACCGTCCGCATTGGTCTCATCGCCGAGATGTCCGGCCCCTTCGCCGAGTTCGGCAAGCAGATGGAGGCCGGCATCAAGGTCTACCAGAAGCAGTTCGGCGACAGCGTCGCCGGCAAGCGGGTCGAGGTCATCGTGAAGGACGTGGCCGGACCGAATCCGGAACTCGCCAAGCGGCTGGCCCAGGAGCTCGTGGTCCGCGACAAGGTGCAGCTGCTGGCGGGCTTCGGCTTCACGCCCAACGCGCTGTCGGTCGCACCGATCGCGACGCAGGCCAAGGTGCCGATGATCGTGATGAACGCGGCGGCCGCCGACCTGACGGCCAAGTCGCCCTACATGGTGCGCACCTCCTTCAGCTACCCCGACGTGGTGCCGCCGATCGCGCAATGGGCGATCAGGAACGGCTCGAAGAAGGCCTATGTGATCGTCGCCGACTACGCGCCGGGACATGACGCCGAAGCCGCCTTCCTGGCCGCCTACAGGAAGGCCGGCGGCGAGATCGTCGGCAGCGTGCGCACGCCGATGATGACGCTCGACTTCTCGCCCTACATGCAGCGCGTGAAGGACGCGAAGCCGGACGTGCTGTTCGCCTTCGTCAACGGCGGCGACGTGGCACCGGCCTTCATCAAGGAGTTCCGCGAAAAGGGCCTGCCCGAGGCCGGCGTCAAGCTCATCGGCACCGGCGACATCGTCGACGAAGCCATCATCGAGGTGATCGGCGACCGCGCGCTCGACATCACGACCGTCTACCCCTATTCGATGCATCACAAGTCGGAACTCAACGCGCGCTACGTGCGCGACTTCAAGGCGCAGCGCGACGCCAAGGCGCGCCCGACCATCATGAGCGTGGCGGCCTACGACGGCATGGCCGCGATCTATGCCGCGCTGAAGAAGACCAACGGCAACGCCGACGGCCCGGCGCTGATCCAGGCCTTCCAGGGCCTGCAGTTCGAAAGCCCGCGCGGCCCGATCGGCATCGACGCGAAGACCCGCGACATCGTGCAGGACGAGTACATCCGCCGCGTCGGCAAGGTCGACGGCACGATCGCCAACATCGAGTTCGAGACCTTCAAGGCCGCACACTGATGGCCTGCGATGCGCTGAGGCTGGACATCGYCGGCCTGGCGAAGGCCTACGCGAGCGGCGAGCACACGCCCGAAGGGGTGCTGGACGCGCTGTTCGCGGCCATCGAGGCCGACACGCGGCAGATCAACGCCTTCTGCCTGCTCGACCGCGAGAGCGCCCGGGCGGCCGCCCTGGCGTCCGGCCTGCGCTGGCGTGCCGGCCGCGCCATCGGGCCGCTGGACGGCGTCCCGGTGTCGATCAAGGACCTGATGAACGTGGCCGGCTGGCCCACCCGCCGCGGCTCGCTGGCGTCGGCCGGCGAGCCGCCGGCGGCCGCGGATTCGCCGGCCGTGGCGCTGCTGCGCGCCGCGGGCGGCGTGATCTTCGGCAAGACCACCACGACCGAATTCGGCTGGAACATCGGCTCCCGGAGTCCGCAGGGCGGCCTGACGCGCAATCCGGTCGACCCGCTGCGTTCGACCGGCGGTTCGAGCAGCGGCGCCGCCGCGCAGGCCGCCGCGGGCTGGGGCCCGCTGGCGCTCGGCAGCGATGCGGGCGGCTCGGTGCGCATTCCGGCGTCGTACTGCGGGCTGGTGGGCTTCAAGCCGACCTTCGGCGCCATCCCGCTCGCGCCGCAGAGCGCCTTCGCCGAATTCGCCCACCTGGGCCCCTTCACGCGCAGCGTCGAGGATTGCGAGCTCGCCATGCAGGTGCTGTCCCAGGCCGATGCGCGCGACCCGAGTTCGCTGTTCGCACGCGGCGGCGCCGGGACCGTCCGGCCGCTCTCCATCGGCTGGACCCTGCAACTGGGCGCCGACATGCAGGTGGCGCCCGCGATCGCCGAAGCCTTCCACGCGCTGGTCGAACAGCTCGGACAGGCGGGCCACACCCTCGTTCCCCTGCCCGCCGAGGGCACGGACATGGCGCCCGACATGTGGACCGTGTGGGCGTCGCGCGTGCACGAGTCCTTTCTCGCCTGGACGCCGGCGCAGCGCGCGCTGCTGGAGGGTCCCCTTCAACAGCTCTACCAGGAAGGCGCGACGCTGGACGCCGGGCGGCTGTCCCGCAGCCGGATCCGCCTGCGGGACTTCACTTCGCGCCTGGCCCAGCAGTTCAGCCGCATCGATCTGCTGCTGACGCCGGCCACGCCGACCGTGGCGCCGCCCATCGCAGACGGCACCGGCGCGCCCGTCAACTGGTTCGCGGACAACGGCTTCTCGTACCCGTTCAACCTGACGCAGCAGCCGGCCCTGAGCCTGCCGCTGGGGCGCGACGCCGACCGGTTGCCCTTCGGGCTGCAGATCGTCGGCCGCAAGTACGAGGACGCGCGGGTGCTCGCCATCGGCCGGGAAGTCGAATCGCTGCTGCTGCGCGGCCCCGCCGCATGAAGCCGATCGCGGTCTTCCAGCACACCGAGGTCGGGGCACCGGGCGCGGTGGTGCCCATCCTCGAGGCGCTGGGCCGCGAGGTGGTGCGGGTGCGCATCGTCGACGGCGACGCGGTGCCCGCCGAGGCCTCGGCCTTCGGCGGCCTGGTGTTCATGGGCGGCTACATGAGCGTGCACGACCCGCTGCCGTGGATCGCGCAGGAGCTCGCGCTGATCCGCGATGCCGATGCGCGCGGCATTCCCGTCGCGGGCCATTGCCTGGGCAGCCAGCTGGTCGCGCTGGCCCTGGGCGGCGAGGTCCGCCCGCACGACCGGCCCGAGATCGGCTGGTGCGAGATCACCGCCGAGGCCTCCGGCACGGCCCGCGACTGGTGGGGCGAGCACGCGGGGCAGGTGCTGCAGACCTTCCAGTGGCACGGCGACACCTTCGAACCGCCGGCCGGCGCGGTGCCGCTGGCGCGCGGCGCCCACTGCGGCCACCAGGCCCTCGTGGTGCGCGGGCTGCACCTGCTGGTGCAGTCCCATCTCGAGATGACCCCGGCGCTGGTCGAACTGTCGGTGCAGCGCAATGGGCACCAGCTGGCACGCCAGAACGCGCTGGGCAACCCGGCCGCCAGCGATTTCGACGACATCCTGCGGGATCTGCCCCGGCGCACCCGGCAGATGCATGCGCTCCTGCATCGCCTCTACGCGCGCTGGACGGCCCGCTGTGCATGAGCCGCCGGGCCGCTCCCAAGGCGAATACCGCAGCGCTGCTGCGCGAAGGTAGCCCAATGCGCTGGCGGGGGCCCCAGGAAGGTGCATCCGCGCCCGATGACCCCCGGCCTGCACGCCCCCACCGTCGAGTCGTAGACTCTCCGGGTTTCGGATCTGTCCCGCGCGCGCGACCACGCCGATCCACCGTGAGCGACTCATCCATCTGTTCAATGCACAAGAGGTCCCGAATGACTGCCGGAAATTCAAGAATCATCTACACCCTCACCGACGAAGCGCCGCTGCTGGCAACGGCCTCCCTGCTGCCCGTCATCCAGGCCTTCGCCGCCCCGGCGGGCATCGACGTCGTCACCAGCGACGTCTCCGTCGCGGCCCGCATCCTGGCGGAATTCCCCGACCGCCTGACCGACGCGCAGCGCGTGCCGGACAACCTGGCCGAACTCGGGCGCCTCACCCAGTTCCCCGACACCAACATCATCAAGCTGCCCAACATCAGCGCCTCGGTGCCCCAGCTGCAGGCCGCCATCCGTGAGCTGCAGGGCCGCGGCTACAACCTGCCCGACTTTCCCGAAGACCCGAAGACCGACGAAGACAAGGAAACGCTGGCGCGCTACGCCAAGGCGCTGGGCAGCGCGGTCAACCCGGTGCTGCGCGAGGGCAACTCGGACCGCCGCGCACCGGCCGCCGTCAAGCGCAACGCGCGCAAGAACCCGCACTCGATGAGCAAGTGGAGCCCGGCCTCGCGCACCCACGTCTCGCACATGCACGGCGGCGATTTCTACGCCGGCGAGAAGAGCATGACGCTCACCAAGGCCCGCGATGTCCAGATGGACCTGGTCACCAAGAGCGGCCAGACGATCGTGCTGAAGAAGAAGGTCGCGCTGCTCGAGGGCGAGATCATCGACAGCATGTTCATGAGCAAGAAGGCGCTGCTCAAGTTCTACGAGGACGAGATGGAAGACGCGCGCGAGACCGGCGTAATGTTCTCGCTCCACGTCAAGGCGACGATGATGAAGGTCTCGCACCCGATCGTCTTCGGCCACGCCGTCAAGGTCTTCTACAAGGACGCCTTCGCCAAGCACGGCAAGCTGTTCGAGGAACTCGGCGTCAACGTCAACAACGGCCTCAGCAGCGTCTACGAGAAGATCGAGAGCCTGCCCTCGTCGCAGCGCGACCAGATCATCAAGGACCTGCACGCCTGCCACGAGCACCGCCCCGAGCTGGCGATGGTCGACTCGGCCAAGGGCATCAGCAACCTGCATGCACCCAACGACGTGATCGTCGACGCCTCGATGCCCGCCATGATCCGCCTGGGCGGCAAGATGTGGGGCGCCGACGGCCGTCCGAAGGACACCAAGGCCGTGATGCCCGAGAGCACTTTCGCCCGCATCTACCAGGAGATGATCAACTTCTGCAAGACCAACGGCGCCTTCGACCCCGTGACCATGGGCACCGTGCCCAACGTCGGCCTGATGGCGCAGAAGGCCGAGGAATACGGCTCGCACGACAAGACCTTCGAAGTCCCCGAGGACGGCGTGGCCCGCATCGTCGACATCGCGACCGGCGAGGTGCTGCTCGAGCAGAACGTCGAGACCGGCGACATCTGGCGCATGTGCCAGGTCAAGGACGCGGCGATCCGCGACTGGGTCAAGCTGGCCGTGAACCGCGCGCGCCTGTCGGGCATGCCGGCGGTGTTCTGGCTCGACGAGTACCGTCCGCACGAAGCCGAGCTGATCAAGAAGGTCCACACCTACCTGAAGGACCACGACACCAAGGGCCTCGACATCCAGATCATGTCGCAGGTGCGCGCCATGCGCTACACGCTCGAGCGCGTGATCCGCGGCAAGGACACCATCTCGGTCACCGGCAACATCCTGCGCGACTACCTGACCGACCTGTTCCCGATCATGGAGCTGGGCACCAGCGCCAAGATGCTGTCGATCGTGCCGCTGATGGCCGGCGGCGCGATGTTCGAGACCGGCGCCGGCGGCTCGGCCCCCAAGCACGTCAAGCAGCTGGTCGAGGAGAACCACCTGCGCTGGGATTCGCTCGGCGAATTCCTGGCGCTGGCCGTGTCGCTGGAAGACCTGGGCCAGAAGACCGGCAACAAGAAGGCCAAGATCCTGGCCGAGACGCTCGACACCGCCACCGGCATGCTGCTCGACAACAACAAGGGCCCGTCGACCCGCACCGGCGAGCTCGACAACCGCGGCAGCCACTTCTACCTGGCGCTGTACTGGGCCCAGGCGCTGGCCGCCCAGACGGACGACAAGGAACTGCAGGCGCACTTCGCGCCGCTGGCCAAGTCGCTGGCCGCCAACGAGCAGAAGATCGTGGACGAGCTGAAGGCCGTGCAGGGAAAGCCGGCCGACATCGGCGGCTACTTCCTGCCGGATGCGAAGAAGACCGCGGCCGTGATGCGGCCGAGCGCGACCTTCAACGCGGCGCTGGAGGCATAAATCCGCTCCGGGGATGCCCGGACGCGGTCGACGGTTGCGCGGTGTAGGCTTCGTCCCACCGCTCAACCTGGATCCCTCAGATGAAAGCCGACGACCACGCCCGCATGGACCACAGCCACAGCGGGTCGCGCTCCTCGCGAAAGCGGCGGGCACGGCGCAGGGGCTTGAAGGTCTTCGCGGCGGCCGTGGTCGTCGTCATCGCGGTCGTCGGCTGGGGCCTGTTCTATCTGTCGGCGTCCGAACCGGCCCCGGCCGCCGCCGCATCGGCCGGGTCGGTCGAAACGGACAGGAAACCGGTCGAGCGGACCGCCGCCCTGGCGCCCCTGAACCTGCCGGCTGACGATGCCCCTCATGGGTCCGGCATGGAGTGGTGGTACTACAACGGGATCCTCGACGCGAAGACGGGCAATCGCTATGCGTTCCACGTCGCCGTCTTCGTCGCCAACGGCCTGATCAAGCACACGGTCATGCACGCGGCGCTGACCGACCTTCAAACCGGCAAGCGCTATGCGAGCCAGACCCGCACCGGCGGGATTCCCGTGAAGAGCGTCGCCAAGGGCTTCGACTTCAGGCAGGACGGCTGGCAGGTCGCGGCCTCGGGGCCGTTGCATGTGCTGCGCGCATCCTTCGAAGACGCCTCCATCGCGCTCGACCTGAACGATGCCCACCCGGTTGTCGCGCATCGCGCGGCGGGATCGGACACGCCGGGCCTGCTCGACTTCGGCAAGAGCGGCATCAGCTACTACTACTCGCGCCCGCGTATCGCGGCGCAGGGCGAAATCGCCATCGGCGGCAAGCCCGTCCAGGTGAGCGGCGACGTGTGGTTCGATCACCAGTGGGGCGACTTCGATGTCCTGAGCCTGGGCTGGAACTGGTTCGCGCTGCACCTGGCGGATGGGTCCGACGTGATGCTCTACGAGCTGTTCGACATGGAGGGCCGGAACGTCATGACGGCCGGCACGGTCTCGAACGCCAGCGGGTCCGTGGCCCTCAAGCCGGGCGACATCGAACTGACGCCCGGCAACACCTGGACCAGCCCGAAGACGAAGATCACCTATGTGGTCGAATGGGGCGTCAAGCTCCCGTCGGGCGTCTTGAGCATCAAGCCCTTCGTTGCCGACAGCGAATTCGATTCGAGCGGGACGACCGCGAACATCTACTGGGAGGGCCCCGTGAAGGTCACGGGCGGTTCCGGCGGGGAGGGATTCGTCGAGTTGAGCGGGTATGACCGGCTGGATGCGGCGCGCTTGAGCCGCAAGTGACCGTCGGCGGGCCCCGCCACAGCCCCCTTGCATCGATGACCTGCCCTCGGGCAGGGACTCACTGGAAGCATATGAAGATGCTACTCTTCGAGTTCATCACGGCAGCGTTTGATCTACAAGGACCACAACAAATCGAACAAGGCCACCCGTTCATCTGCTGAGGGCATCGACTCCGGGTCGATGTGAAGGAATGTCATTTGCCTGAGTTCGAAGTCTCGACACTGGCGCAGCAACTCGAGCGCCATGCCACGCGAACGCCTGCTGCGATTGCCCTTCTGGCACCAGGATTCCAGCCCCTCAACTACGCGCAGTTGTTCGCCCTGGTGCAGCACGCGCGGCCCTGGCTCGCTTCCCACTGCCTTGCACCCGCCGCTCGCGTTGCGGTGCTGATGCCGTCGGGCATGGAGCTGGCGGTTTCCTGCCTGGCCATTGCATGCGGGGCCGTTTGCATTCCGTTGAACCCAAGGCTCACCTCGACGGAACTCCTCGCGCAGCTCGACGACGCCAGAGCCGATGCCATCGTCGGCTTGCCGGATGACCCCATGGCAGCCCGTATTGCGCAGACGCTGGGGCTGGTCCCTCTGACCTTCGACATGGAGCAGTGGCTCGCCAGCCCATCGGGAAGCGAAAAAACAGGTGTCGACACACCCTGGCCCGAACCGGCACATACAGCCTTTGTACTGATGACCTCGGGCACGACCGGAAAGTCCAAGCGCGTGCCCTTGAAGCAGCAGCAGATCGTGCATTCCGCGCTCCAGACCGCGCATCACCTCGCGCTCAGCCCGGAAGACCGCAGCTTGTGCGTGATGCCCGTGTACCACAGCCAAGGCTTGATCGTCGGGCTGCTGGCGCCCCTCGTCTCCGGCTCGTCCGTCGTGTGTACGCCCGCCTTCGACGCCGCGGAGTTCCTGCGCTGGGCCCGCGAATTTCGTCCCACCTGGTACACCGCGACGCCCACTGTTCACCAAGCCGTTGTCGACCACGTGTCGCGCAACCACTCGGGGACGCCGCCGCACGCCTTCCGCCTGATTCGCTCGGCATCGTCGAGTCTGCCCGCGGGCTTGCAACACCGCATCGAAGACCTGTGGGGCGTTCCCGTGATTCAGGGCTATGGCATCACTGAAACGGCCGGACCACTGTCCAGCAATCCGTTGCCGCCCGACGTTCAAAAGGCGGAATCGATTGGCCGCCCGGTCGGCGCGGAGCTGCGCGTGATCGATGACGAGGGCCATCCGTTGAAGGTGGGGCAGCTGGGCGCAGTCATGGCACGTGGCCCCTCGGTGTTCGATGGCTACGAGGACGCTCCCCGTTCCAACGCCGACGCCTTTCGGGACGGGTGGTTTCATACCGGCGACCTCGGTTGGTTCGACGAGGACGGCTTCTTCTTCCTTGCCGGCCGCAGCAAGGAACTGATCAACCGGGGCGGCGAAAAAATATCGCCCTTCGAAGTCGAGCAAGCCCTCTTGCGTTTGACGGGTGTCGCTCAAGCCGTGGCCTACCCGGTGGATCACCCGACGATGGGCGAAGACGTCCACGCGGCCGTGGTGCCTGCGCCAGACAGCGCGGTTTCGGGACAGTTCCTGCGCTCCCGCCTTTTCGGCGTCATCGCCGACTTCAAGGTGCCGGCGTGCATCCACGTGGTCGATCGGATCCCCGTGGGCCCGGGCGGCAAGGTCCAACGCCTCGGTCTTCGCCACCAGATCTCGGGGGGCATCGAGGCCGCCCCTGCTGCGCCACTGACGCCGTTCCAGGCGCACATCGCCCTGCTGTTCGCGCAGACCCTGGACCAGCCGATGTCCGCATCCAATGCGAACTTCCTCGCCCTGGGGGGCGATTCCCTGTCAGCGCTACGGCTGGCTCGGACCGTCAATGAAACGTGGGGCCTGGACCTGTCCGCATCGGCCTTGCTGGCCGCGCCGACGGTCGTCGCCTTCGCGGCCACGGTGCAAGCCGCCATCGAAGAGGCCGATGCGCTGAGCTCGGCATTGCAGGCCGACCTGGACGCCCTGAGCGACGACGAAGTCGCCCGCTTGCTCGGCACCGACCCGATGGGTCGTTGACCTCGTTTTCCCAGATTCAAATCGCCATGAACCCAGCCTCGAACCTGGCCGCTGCGGAGCCTTCGATTCCGACGAGCCCCGACAGCCCCGAAGCACGACGACGCATTCTTGCCCGCAAACTTCTGCAGCAGCGCGCGCAGGCGGGCCCGTCCACGGCGGGTGACCCGAATGACGGCGTGCCACTGTCCTTCTCGCAGGAAGGACTGTGGTTCCTGGATCAGATGGTCAGCGGCGGCACAGCCTACAACATTCATTCGGCGACACGCTATCGAGGTCCGCTGGACGCAGAGCTGCTGGAGCGCAGCCTGCGGACGCTCATTGCGCGCCACGAGAGCCTGCGCACCGAGTTTCACGCCACTGCGGAAGCACCCGTGCAGAAGATCGTACCGGTGCGCGTCGCGCTGGAGCGGTTCCGTCTGCGGCAGGTGCCGCTGGCGCCAAGCGACACGACGGAAGCTGCGCTGCTGGAGCGCATCAGAGCCACCATCGCCGAGCCCTTCGATCTGTCCAGCGCGCCGTTGCTGCGCGCCGAGCTGATTCGCGTCGCGCCGGACGACCACGTCCTGATCCTGTTGGTCCATCACATCGTGGCCGATGGCTGGTCGATGAGCGTCGTCAAGCGCGAACTCGGTCAGCTCTATGCGCAGGGCGGCGAAGGCAGCGGCATGGCCGAGCTGCCGCTGCGCTTCTCCGACCATGCCGTCTGGCAACGCCAGCGCTTCGAACGCGGCGGTCTTCATGCACAAGGCGCGTACTGGCGCGAGAACCTGCGCGAGCTTCAGACGCTGAACCTGCCGACCGACCTGGCACGCCCTTCCCACGTGGCTTATGCAGGCCGGACGCTGACGGTGCGCATCGCCCCGGAACTCACCGCTGCATTGCGGACATTGGCGGCGAACCAGGACGCCACGCTCTTCATGGCCCTGCTGGCGGCCTTCGACGTGCTGCTGATGCGCTATGGCGGCCAGACCGACATCGCCGTCGGCGTCCCGCTGGCGGCGCGCGACGATGCGAGGCTGCACGGACTGGTGGGCTACTTCGTCAACACGGTGGTCATGCGCAGCCATGTCGAGCGCGAGTCCGGATTCATCGAGTTGCTGAAGAACGTGCGCCAGACCACGCTCGCAGCGCTCGCCCACCAGGACATGCCGTTCGACCGGCTGGTGGCCGAGCTGAGCCCGGAACGCGACACCAGCCGCAATCCGCTCTACCAGGTCTCGTTCGCGCTCGAAAACTTCCCTTACCGTGTCCTCGAGATCGAGGGCCTGGCGAGCGAGCAGTTGAGCGTTCCTGCGCAAACCTCCAAGTYCGACCTGTCGCTGACCGTCCTCGAAAGCGGCCGACAGGGGCTCGAGGCGGCGTTCGAGTACCGCACCGACCTGTTCGAGCCGCAGACCATCGCCCAGATGGCAGCGCACTTCGTCCGGCTGCTCGAGGGGATCGTGGCCGATCCCGCCTGCGCGCTGGACCGCCTGCCGCTGATGGACGCGGCCGAGCAGCACCGGGTGCTGGTCGAGTGGAACCAGGGCCCCACGGCCGGCCCGGCCGACCTGCCGGTGCATGCGCTCTTTCGCACCCAGGCGCGCGCGACGCCGGATGCCATCGCACTGGTTTTCGGGCCGCACAGCATGAGCTACCGCGAGCTCGACCTGCTGTCGGAACAGCGCGCGCACGAGTTGCGCGCGCTGGACGTCGGGCCGGAAGTCGTGGTCGGCCTGTGCATGAAGCGCTGCCTCGGCCTGGTCGTGGGCTACCTGGCGATCTTCAAGGCCGGCGGCGTCCTCCTTCCGCTGGACCCGGAGCAGCCGACCGAGCGGCTGCAGGCCATGCTGGACGATGCGGCGCCGACCGTGGTGCTGGCTCAGGCGAATCTGGTCGACCGTTTGCAGCAGGTCGAGACCTCGCCGACGATGAAGCTCGTCGTGGTTCCAGACACGGGGGGAGAGCTGCCCCGCGAGCCGCTGGCCGAACTGCCCGATTCGACGCGACCGGACCAACTCGCCTACCTGATCTACACCTCGGGGTCGACCGGCACGCCGAAAGCCGCGCAGTTGATGCACCAGGGCTTGAGCAACCACGTGCTGTGGATGAACGACACGCTGGGGCTGACCCCAAGCGACCGCGTGCTGCAGAAGACTTCCGTCAGCTTCGACGCATCGGCCTGGGAATTCTTCTCGACCCTGTCCTCTGGCGCGACGCTCGTGATCGCGCAGCCCGATGTCCATCAGGACATGCGCTTGCTGGCTGAAGCCATTCGTGAGAACGACATCAGTGTGATCCAGTTCGTGCCGTCCGAGTTGCGTGTGCTGCTGACCGAACTGGCAGGGCTGACGTACCCGCGGCTGCGCTATGTGCTCAGCGGCGGCGAGGCCATGGAACGCGTGCTCGCGCTGTCATTCCGGCGACTCCTGCCGGGCGTCAGGCTCGGCAACTTCTACGGGCCCACCGAAGCGACCGTCGACAGCGCCTGGTATGAAATCGGCGAGCAGCTGCCTGATCGCCCCATCGTGCCGATCGGCCGCCCCATCGCCAACGCGCAGCTCTACGTCCTCGATGCGCGGCACCAGCCCCAGCCTGTCAACGTGGCGGGCGAGCTGTACATCGGCGGGCTTGGCGTGGGGCGCGGCTACCGCAACCGCCCGGACCTCACGGCCGAGCGCTTCGTGCCGAATCCCTTCCGGCCCGGCGAGACCATGTACCGTACCGGCGACCTGGCGCGCTGGCTGCACGACGGCGTGGTGGAGTTCATCGGGCGCAACGACCACCAGGTCAAGCTGCGCGGCTTCCGCATCGAACTCGGCGAGATCGAGTCCGCGCTCGCCGCCTGCGACAGCGTGCAGATGAACGCGGTGCTCTTGCGCGAGACCACCGGCCGCCAGGAGCTGGTCGCCTACGTGGTCCTGAAGGAGCCGGCCGATGCCGGCTCCCTGCGCTCGGCGCTGAAATCGCGGCTGCCCGACTACATGATTCCGACCGTGTTCGTGTTCTTGCCCGAGCTGCCGTTCCTGACCAGCGGCAAACTCGACCGCAACCGCCTTCCGAAGCCCGACACCGCCTCGGCGTCCCATGAACTGGTCGCTTCGCGCTCGCCGATCGAATCCACCCTGCTCGATATCTGGACCGGTGTGCTGGGCAAGTCCGGATTCGGCGTACGCGACAACTTCTTCGATCTCGGCGGTCATTCGCTGCTGGCCACGCAGATCGTGTCCCGGGTCCGCGCGACCCTTCGGGTCGAGCTGCCCTTGCGCGGGATCTTCGAGCAACCGACGATCGAGGACATGGCCCGGACGGTCGGCGGCCTGGCCTCGGACCCCGCCGCGAACAGCGCGTCGCCGCTGGCGCCCATCGTGGTGCTGCCACGGACGGGGCCGCTGCCGGTGTCCTTCTCTCAGCGGCGCATGTGGGTGCTGAACCAGATGGATCCGCAGGGCGCGGCCTACAACATGCGCGACTCGCTGCGCCTGCGCGGGCCGCTCGACAAGGGCTCGCTGCACCGGGCGCTCGATCAACTGGTCGCGCGGCACGAGGCGTTTCACACGACCTTCGACTTCGGCGACACCGAACCCATGGCCTTCGTCGGTGAGGCGCAGCCGGCCAACCTGGTCCAGCTCTCGCTGGCGGCCGTTCCCGAGGCCGAGCGGGACGACGAACTCGAGCGACAGGCCGCACGCATCGCCGCGGAGCCCTTCGACCTGGCATCGGCGCCCCTGCATCGATTYATCCTGATCGAGCGCGACGCGAACGATCATGCCCTCGTGCTGGTGATGCACCACATCATCGGCGACGACTGGTCGTGGGGCATCGTGATGCACGAACTGCAGGACCTGTACGCCGCCGAACTGCGGTGCCAGGCGATGCCCCCGAACTCCCGGTCGATCGATTTCATCGACTACGCCAGCTGGCAGAGAGGGCACATCAACGACGATGTGCTCGCCGGCCAGACGCGCTACTGGCTGCGGCAGCTCGCCGACATGAGCCCCTTGAACCTGACCTCCGATTCGGCCGTGGCACAGCGCCTCACCAGCCAGGGCGGCCGCATTCGACGGGAATTCCCGGAAGGCTGGCTCGCCGGCGTCAAGCGCTTCGGCGGCGGCCTCGGGCTGACGCCGTTCATGACCCTGCTGGCCACCTTCCAGGCCTTGCTGGCGCGCTATTGCGGGCAGGAAGACGTCGTGGTCGGGACGCCCATCGCGGGACGTACCCGATTCGAGGCCGAGCAGGTCGTCGGCTCGCTGGTGAACACGCTGGCGCTGCGCAGCCACGTGCGGCCGACGCAAAGCTTCAGGGAGCTGGCGCAGCAGGTACGCGAGACCTGCCTGTCGGCGTTCACCCATCAGGACATTCCCTTCGACTACCTGATGGACCTGCTGCACAAGCAGGCGCCCGGCACCAGGGCCCCTGAAGTTCGCGTGATGTTCAATGTGCTGAACACGCCGCGGAAAACGCCCCAGTTCGAAGGCCTCGACGTCAGCTTCCTGCCCTTGAACCTGCGCGCGGCGCAGTTCGACCTGGCACTGACGATCGACACCGAGTGCGAGCACTCGTTGTCATTGAGCTACTCGACCGAGCTCTTCGCGCCCGAGACCGCGCAGGCGATGCTCGACAACTACATGCATCTGCTGGACCTGTTCATCCGGCAGCCGGACCGGCCCCTGCACGACCATTCGGCGGCCAGTCCCCTGGATCAGGCGAGGCTCGAGAGCTGGAACCGGACCGACATCGCCTATCCGCACCACCTGACGGTTCACGAGCTTCTTCGCGAACGGCGCGAAGCGACCGGTACGGCCCTCATGCAGGTGCCGGGCGCCGCGCTGAGCCATGCGGAGCTCTGGTCGCGCGTGCATCGACTGGCCCATGCGCTGCGCGCCCGCGGCGTGCGGCGAGGTTGCCTGGTGGGGCTCTGCGCCCAGCGATCCCCGGAGATGGTGGTCGCGCAGCTCGCCGTCCTGAGCGCGGGAGGCGCCTATGTGCCGCTGGACCCGGCCTACCCGCTGCAACGGCTGCACGACATGGCGCAGGATGCAGCGCTGACGCTGCTCCTGACCGAACAGGGTCTGTCGGACCTGTGGCGCGAGATCGAGCTGCCGACGCTGCTGCTGGACCCGGCACAGGCCGAGCTGATGACCCACCCCGAGACCCCCCTGCCGGCCGACGGCGATGCCGACGCCCGGCCGGAGGATCCGGCGTACGTCATCTACACCTCCGGCTCCACCGGCAAGCCCAAGGGGGTCGTGGTGCCGCACCGGGCGGTGGTGAACTTCCTGCTGTCGATGCAAAACGAACCCGGTCTTGGCGAGCACGACG
>NZ_JBFUCI010000034.1:0-25940 GCF_056405335.1 Variovorax sp. P1_H12_2 | reverse complement strand
GAACGCATTCATCGTGTCCATGCACCTGTCGATTTTGAGCTTTCGCACCTTCGTTGCCGGCGAGCAGCGCGGTCGAATGATGTTGGGCAGTTAGCCCTCTCAATTCGCCAGACGCCCCCACTCAAAGGCAACGAGTTCAGCTCGTTGCCTTTTTGCATTTTTGGACCTGAATCATGTTCAATCTCAATTCCTTGACGCGGTGTTTGCTGTCCTGGCGGGCGAACGCGGGACAGCCGGACAACCTTTCGCTGTGGCATTTTTCGGCAGTCTTCGCCTGCTGCGCTTGTGTGGTCGGCTGCGACCTCACGCCAAGCGTCCTCTTCGTCGCGGATGGAAGCCCGCTTCGCCTGCTGCAACTGACCGACGCTCAGGGGGAATGCCCTGCGCCGCGCCGGGTCTGCTTCCTGGCGACTTGGGATGGACAGACAGCCCGTGGCTGCTGGGTGCGCGAGGAGGCCCACGTTCGCGTCGCTCTTTCCAATGAAGAGCGAACGGTGCCGGTGCGTGATTTTCGACCCACTGCATACGCCGAGTATCGACACGCATCCTTGAACTAGCCCCTGCGTATGCGGGCCTCGACGGAGGTTCTGCTGGGGTGGCAGGGCGTGGAGTCACTGCGGAGGTCTTGGGGCCTGCCATCACGCAGATGGATCAGGTGACCCGCAGAACGCCGCACTGGTGTCGCAGGCCATCGGCGTTTTCCGCCTCGTGCGGCCGGCGCCTGATTTATGACGGCGAGGACTTCAAGTTTTGTCTTCGCTGCCGATATCCGGACGTGGTATCGGGCCGTTGCATCGCTCAGTGCGACGCCGGCCCGTGGGCCAAGCCCTCGTCGACGCGTCTTCCTCTCAAGAAAGTAGAGCCATGAATCTGCGAAATCTCAAGATCGGTGTGCGCCTTGGCGGCGGGTTTGCTGCCATGCTGCTGCTCATGGTGTTCATCTCCGGCATCGGCATCCTGCGGCTCGATGCCGTGGCTGGGTCGACCTCCGTCATGGTCGAGGAGGCGCTGGTCAAGGAGCGCCTGGCCAACCAGTGGGCCAACCTGCTCGGCCCCAGCATCGTCCACTCCTTCGGTCTGGCGAAGGCCGCCGACCCCGAGAACGAGGCCTATTTCAAGAAGAATCTCGGCGAGGGCATTGCATCGATCAACCCGGTGCAGCAGCAGATGGACAAGCTGCTCACCGAGCCGGAAGAACGCAAGCTCTTCCAGGCCGTGGCGGACGCGCGAAAGCTGGTGCTGGAGCACCTGGCGGGCATCAACAAGCTGAAGGCCGCCGGGGATCGCGAAGGCGCCAGCAAGCTCGCCGATACGCAATACCAGGCAGCCCTGGTCGTCTACAAGCAGGCGGTGAACCATATCGCCGACGCCCAGCGTGCGCGGATCGACGTCATGGCGGGTGAGATCCAGCAGAACCACCGCAGCGGCCGGCTGATGCTGATCATCCTGTCGGGCGTGGCGGTGCTGGTCGGTGCGCTGTTCGCGTGGCGGCTGACCGTCGGCATCGTGAAGCCGATGCGTGGCGCGGTCGAACTGGCGGAGAAGGTGGCTTCCGGCGACCTCAGCACCCAGGTGAGCGCGGGCTCGCGCGACGAGGTCGGGCAGTTGCTGACGGCGCTGAAGTCGATGAACGACAGTCTGTACAAGGTGGTGGGCGAGGTGCGCAATGGCACCGACACCATCGCGACGGCATCGAGTCAGATCGCCTCCGGCAACCAGGACCTCTCGTCGCGCACGGAGCAGCAGGCCAGCTCGCTGGAGCAGACGGCGGCTTCGATGGAGGAGCTGACCTCGACGGTCAAGCAGAACGCCGACAACGCCCGCCAGGCCAACCAGCTCGCCGTATCCGCCTCGGAAGTCGCCGTTCGCGGCGGCAGCGTCGTGAGCCAGGTGGTCGACACGATGGGTTCGATCAACACCTCGTCGCGCAAGATCGTCGACATCATCGGCGTGATCGACGGCATCGCCTTCCAGACCAACATCCTGGCGTTGAACGCGGCCGTAGAGGCTGCCCGCGCTGGCGAGCAAGGTCGCGGCTTCGCCGTCGTCGCATCGGAAGTTCGCAGCCTGGCGCAGCGCTCGGCCGCGGCAGCCAAGGAAATCAAGGGCCTGATCGACGACTCCGTGGGCAAGGTCGAGGTGGGCAGCCAGCAGGTGGCCGAAGCCGGCAAGACGATGGAAGAGATCGTGACCAGCGTGAAGCGGGTGACCGACATCATGGGCGAGATCACCGCCGCCAGTCAGGAGCAGACCTCGGGCATCGAGCAGATCAACCAGKCCATCACGCAGATGGATCAGGTGACCCAGCAGAACGCCGCACTGGTGGAAGAGGCCGCCGCCGCCGCCGCATCGCTGCAGGAACAGGCGGGCAGCCTCTCGCGGGTCGTTGGCGTCTTCCAGCTGGGCGGTCCGCAACGCGCGCGCGCCTGACCCCCGTTTCCCTTTTTCCAGAGACGTCGCTCACCCGGCAGCGGGCCGCGCCTGGTCCGGTTGCGTGTAGTCGCACACCCCCTCGGGGAAAATGCGCCTGAGCTGCTCGACTTGCTGCGCACTGGGCGCCGAATTGCCATAGGTGCCGTCAGCCAGGGCCTGGTCCAGCGGCTTGAGGGTGCAGCGGTAGATGCCGCCCTCGATGGGCGCACCGGCCACGGTGCGCGACGTGCCGTAGAGCGGGAAGGCCTGCGTGCACGCGCCCGCGGGCTGGCTGTCCAGGATGCCGCCCCACACGCCGGCCCCCGCGCTCATGCGCTGGCCCTGCAGGTCGAAGCAGGCGTCCTCCGCCTCGGCAGGCTTGTTGCCGGCGATGCCGTCCGCGGGGTTCCTGCGCATGTTCGCGAGCCACTGGTCCATCACGTCGAGTGCTTGCATCGACTGGCTGGCCTTGGGCGTGCCGGGCATGGTGTTGGTGAACCACACGACCAGGTTGTCGCTGTGGCCCATCTTCTGGAGCACGCGCCGGCGCACGGCGAAGGACTGGTGGCTGTTGTGCATGTCCAGCTCGCGCTCCATGTACTGGCGATGATCGATGGCCGGTACGTCCAGGCGCCCCGTGAACACATGGCCCGAGGCGTAGGCCGCCCGCATCGCGATCGGGTCGCCCGCCGTGCGCGGTGCCGGCGCATCGGCCGCGGCCAGCCGCATGTTGCGCCGGCTCCAGGGGTCGAAATAGCCGGGCTGGGATAGCGCCTTGCCGATCTCGGCCTGCGTCGTGCCGAAGAAGGGGAAGCCTTCCTGCACCATGGCGCTCGGATGCTTCCAGCCGCCCACGTGCCAGTTCAGGTGCACGAACTCGTCCATCGCGATGTGGCCCGCCAGCAAGGACTTGAGGCCGTACTGCACGCCCACGTTGTCCCAGGTCGGCCGGGCCGCGCCGTTGGCGTCCACGCCGTAGACGTTGCGCAGGTCGTCGTAGTGGGTCCAGCGGATGGCCGCGATGTCGCTTTGCGGCTCGTACAGCTGCTGGTTGGGCGCCTGGCCGTACCAGGGGTTCATCGACAGCGGCGTGAGGCCGCGCCAGGCCGGCACGCACTCGGTCGTGCCCTTGGCGGTGCTGTAGCCCAGTGCGATCTTCAGCGGCGCGAGCGCATCGTTCACGCGCGTGTTCGGCCCGCCGTCGGGGTTCTCCTCGGCATTCATGCCCACCAGCCAGCTGCGGTTCTTGGTCACGCGCCACTTGCCGTTGGCGCGGTCGGTCGCGTCCATGTAGTGCTCCAGCAGTTCGCAGTCGCCCACGTGGATGGTCTGCGTGACCATGTCGGGGTAGCTCTGTACGGGCAGCAGGCCGTCGAGCACGCCGGGGTTGTTCTGCGCGATCATGTACTGCTGGATCGCGCCGCCCGAGCCGCCCAGGCCGACGGTGTAGAGCGGCACGCCGTAGCGCTCAATGAAGCGCTCCTTCGTCATCATCGCGGTCTCGCCGGCCAGGTTCATGTTGTAGTGCGTGCCGGTGTTGTTGCCGCTGGAGTGCACGATGGCCCAGCCGCGGCCGAGCACGTCGAGGTTCATCGAGCCGCCATGCACCGTGCCCTGGCTGTGGCCGATGGCCACGCCGCCCTGGAACCAGTACAGCAGCTTGCCGTTCCACAGCGAGGTGTCGGTCTGCGTGCCGTTGTCGGCCGCCGGCATGGGCGCCAGCATCGCGATGCTGTAGAGGAAGCGGTTGATGCTGCCGATCTCGCGCCGCACGACGAAGTCCACCGTGCGCCCGTCCGCCAGGGTCGCCTGGGCCATGTCGGACGGCCGCGAGCCGTCGGCCGGCAGCGGCATGAGCCCGCCCGCCGTGCTGCGGTACTGGTAGCTCACGAAGGTATCGATCGAGCAGTCGCGGCTGTAGCCCAGCAGGGTGCTCTGGGCATCGCGCACCGGGTAACCCGGCGGCGAGGCGCTGTCCACCCGCGGCTGCCTGCCCACCGCCCCCTGGATCGTGGTGCAGACGAAGGGCGTCTGCTGCGGCCCGGTGAACATCGGACCCGTGATCGGGTGGTTGGTCAGCGTGAGTTGGTCGCGCGGCGGGCCATTGCCGCTCCGATGGCGGACCTCCAGCGTGTTGGCCCCCAGCTTCAGGCCGCCGATCACGCCTTCGAGGCCGGCCGCGGTTTCGGCGAGCGTCACATCGAGGCGCATGCCGTTGAGCCACAGCTCGAGCTGGTCGCGCAGGCCCGGCGCGGCGCGCACCTCGATGCGCGCATCGCCGCCCGAAACGTACTCTGGCGCGCTCGACAGCACGCGCAGGCGCACGCTGTTGCCGTTCTCCTTGTCGTTGAGCACCTTCGCCTGCTGCGCGGTGCTGCTCTCGGCGCTGACTTTCGCACTGCCCGTGCCGGCGCTTGCGCCCGATCCGGAGCCTCCGCCACCGCTGCTCCCGCCGCAGGAAGCCAGCAGCACTGCACACACGGCCCATGCGGCCGCCAGACCTTTCTTGGATGTCATTGCGTCTCCTCGGGGCCCACAGGCCTTGTTGTTGTTGTTGCCAGAGCCGGACGCGCCGGCCCTGAGCCTCGGATCGTCCGCGTACGAACGCGGCGGCGCAGAGATTAGATCTTTTTGCTTCGCATGACCATAGGCCATAGGCGCTGGCTTCGAGGCCGTCCGACCTTGGACCTGGATACCTCAGAGGCGACCATGAAACACCCACCCCGTCACGTGTGCCCTGCGTCTCACGCGCTTTCCAGCCAGGCCAGTGCCTTCGCCTCCTCCGAGAAAGGGAAATGCCGCACTTCGGCCGATGTGAAGTGCCTGCCGAGCAATTCGGCCATGTCCGCAAAGTGACTGTCCGTCGCGATGGCTACGCGTTCGACCTCCTTGTGGTGTTCTCGGACGAAGCGCATGTGCGCGGCGAAGCCCCCGAAACTCTCCCACCCGGGAAAGCCCTTGGAGTGAATCAGCACGCCTCGGAGTTTTGCGTGGTCGGAGAGATAGTCATTGACCGCAGCGCCGGGACCGGCGAAATCCTCTTTGCTCAGCGGGGCGCTGGGTCTCAGCACCAAGATGCCTTCTGGCTGCTTCATCGAGTATTCGAGCATGTGATTCTCCATTGGCCCCTCACAGCAGGCCGGCAGCCGACCATTCTTGTACTGTTCGCCGGCACACACAAGGGAGCGGCGAATGACTCGGCTTCCAGGTGAAGAGGTATCGGGAACGCGAGCCCCTGATCAACCGCCAGGCGCGTCGACCTTGCGCCAGCTTGCATCTGGATTGAAGCGCGTCATGGTCTGGGGAGCGGTCTCGCCGCCGGGGCCGAGGTCCTTCTCGTACACCACGCCGTCGTGGTTGACGATGAAGCTCATCACGCCTGTGTCGCCGTAGCGGATCGGCCAGGCGATGAGGGCGAATCCGCCTCGCATGCGGTTGCCGATCACGTAGTCGTAGGCGCCACCCGGCGCGTCCTTGCCTTGAGCCTTGAGGATCTTGAAGTGGTAGCCGTGGTAGCCCTCGCCGCCTCTTTGCCCGGCATACAGAGGTCCGAGCGGACTCAGGTCCTGGCCGGTCGCGTCCGGCCAGTAGAGCCCATCGTGCCTGCCGGGAGAGCTCACGAACTTCTGCGCGTACTCGAGCACGCTGTTGCCGTCGCGGTCCTGCTGCGCGTATTCCTTCTGGGCGTCGAAGTACGCCAGCGCGGCCTGCATCGCATGGAGCTCGTTGCGGCCGATGCGACGAGTGCGCATGGCATCGACGCCCGCTCTCGGGTCGAAGCGCCAGCCGGCGGCGCTCTTCACGATGGGCACGGGCAGTGTCCAGTCTCCGGGGCCGGCGGCGAGCAGCGCCATGTCCGGCTGTTCGAGCACGACCTTGTGCTGCTTGGCCCATGCGCCGAGGAATTCATAGACGTCATCCTGATCGACGGTGCCCTCCGGCACGAAGCGCCGCCATTCGGGTCCGAGCACGCTGCGCAATGCCTCGACGTCGCTGCGCGACAGGGCATCGACGAAAGCCTGCGCCGCGGCATCGGGCGTGGGAAAGGCCTTTTGCGCGAATGAAGCGACCGAGGCGAGCGACAGCGCCACGGAGGCCGCAAGCGTCTTCAGGGATAGGGCGGCGAAGGACATCGTCCGGACTCCCGAACAGGTGGATTGCGTCATGTGGGCCTCCCATTCAGCGACGACCGCCGCCGCCGCCGCGCCCGCCGCCGCCGCCGCCGCCTCCGCCCATGCGTGCACCGCCGCCTCCGCCGGAACTCATGCGGGCGCCGCCTCCACCACCGCCCATGTGCGAACCGCCGCCACCCATCTGTGCCCCCCCGCCTCCGCCACGGTTCTGTGACATGGACTGGCGACTCGCGTCGCCGCGACTGGTCTGCTGACGGGTCTGGCCACCGACATCGCCCGAACCCCGCAATGCGTTGTCGCCGCCGCTGTGCTGCGTCCGCGACAGTCCCTGGTCGGCACCACCGCGCCCGCCCGCGCCGCCGCGGTCGCCTGCTCCGGCTCCTGCTCCTGCTCCTGCTCCGGCTCCGGCTCCGGCTCCTGCTCGATCGCCGGCCCGATCACCAGCGCGGTCACCGGCTCGGCTGCCGGCCCGGTCGCCCGCGCGGTCACCGGGGCCCGCACCCGCTCGATCGCGGCCGGTGTCTCGCGCAGCCGCCTGCGCGCGCTCGCGAGTGCCCGGGTCGTTGCGCAACTGGTTTCGGCCCTGGGCCGGGTCCATCCCGCGCTGCTGCAACTGGGATTGCGCCTGCTGGCGCTGCGCGTCACGAGCAGCCGTATCGCGTCCGCGGAAATCGTTGCGCTGGTTCGCGCCGCCGACGTCCTTGCCGAACTGTTGCCGGCTTGCCGAGTCCCGGTAGGGAACGCCGCGCCGGTTGCCCGCGTTGTGCTGGAAGTTCGTCTGGTTCGCAGCGAGTTGCCGGTTGGTGTTCACGCTGTTGTAGCGGTTCACGTTGACGTTGACGTTGCCGCCTCCCCAGTTGCAGTTGCCCCAGAGCGCCGCCGTGGCGGCGACACCGATACCGAAGGCGATGCCCGTCGCCAGCGCCGCGCCGGGGTAGTAGCCGCCGTAGTAGCCATAGTAGTAAGGCGCCGGCGGGTAGTAGTAGGGCGGATAGGCCGGATAGGGCCAGGCGCCATACACCACGGTCGGGTCGTACGCCGGCACATACACCACCTCCGGGTTGGTGGGCTCGATCTTGATGATCGTCTGCTGCGTCTGGGGCTCCTGCTCGACGATCACCTTCTGCTGCTCGGTGCTCTTGAGGCTGCCTGTCTTCTGGGCCTGGCCGCGCAGTCGCTGGGCGGAGTCGAGAACGTCCTTGGACGAGGCGAGGAAGGCATCGCCCAGGTTCTGCACCCAGTCAGGCTGATCGCCCATCGTCTGCAGCACCTGCGGGAATGCCACGAGCGACTGCACGCTCGGGTCCCAGGGCTGGTTCGCGACCATCTTCAGCGCCGCATCGCCCTTCTGGGTCGGATTCGCCTTCGACCATTTGGCCGCATCGGCGACGTCGGCCGGATAGGTCGAGGCCATCAGAACCTGCGACAGCAGTTCGTCCGGATACAGCGCGATGGGCGCCATCATCTGGTCGAGCTGCTCCCTGGAGAAGTTCGGCGGTGACTGCGCGCCCGTCAGGGCCGGGAGCAACGAAGCGGCGAGCATCACGGCACGCACGAATCGGATGGTCATTGCACGCATATTCCCTCCAGAGATCCAAGATGTTCGCTCTCGACCGAACCAGAAACGGCGAGACGCCTCTGACACGACGCTGGGGAAAATTGTCTGCCCATCACGCATGCTTGTGAATTGACGTTTGTCAGTTCCTGGACCGGCGGCAGGCACATGGATCGGCCGGTGACGTGGCAATTCGTCTTGATCGACTCGAGTTTCCGGGCGGGCTTCGGCTTCGGCCCAAACCGCGGCCCTCGTACCGAAATGCAACGTCGGTATTTGCCCTCGCCCCTCTGGTTGTGGCGTACGCTGCGGCCATCGACAATTCAACCTTGCCTGCGCTACTACCCACAACCTACTGGAGGTCGCAATGCAGATGATGAAAGCCGCAGTGGTCCATGAGTTCGGCAAGCCGCTTGTGATCGATGAAGTGCCGGTGCCGGAGGTGGTGCCGGGTCAGGTGCTGGTGAAAGTGGCGGCCTCGGGCGTCTGCCACACGGACCTGCACGCCGCCGACGGCGACTGGCCGGTCAAGCCATCGCCGCCCTTCATTCCCGGTCACGAAGGCGTGGGGCATGTGGCGGCCGTGGGCGCCGGCGTGAAGCATGTGAAGGAAGGCGACCGCGTCGGCGTGCCGTGGTTGCACACCGCCTGCGGCCACTGCGAGCACTGCATCACTGGCTGGGAAACCTTGTGCGATGGGCAGCAAATGACGGGCTACACCGTCGACGGAGGCTATGCGGAATATGTGCTGGCCGACCCAGGCTACATCGGGCACCTGCCGGCCAATCGCGGCTTCTCCGAGCTCGCGCCCATTCTCTGCGCCGGGGTCACGGTCTACAAGGGGCTCAAGGTGCTCGACTGCAAGCCAGGCGACTGGGTGGCGATCTCCGGTGTCGGAGGGCTGGGCCATCTGGCGGTGCAGTACGCCAAGGCTATGGGCTTCCATGTGGCGGCGGTGGACATCGACGATGCCAAGCTCCAATTGGCCAAACAAGTAGGAGCGGACATGGTGGTCAACGCTACCCATGCCGATCCGGCCAAGGAGCTTCAGCGCGAACTGAAGGGCGCGCACGGCGTACTCGTCACGGCGGCCTCGCGCGCCGCCTTCTCGCAGGCGCTGGGCATGCTGCACAAGCGGGGAACGATGTCGATGGTCGGATTGCCGCCGGGCGACTTCGGCCTGCCTATCTTCGATATGGTGCTCAACGCAAAGACGGTGCGCGGCTCTATCGTGGGCACTCGCAAGGACCTGCAGGAAGCGCTGGCCTTTGCCGGCGAGGGCAAGGTGCATACCGTGTACAGCGAGGACCGCATCGAGAACATCAACCTGATCCTCGATCGCATGCGCAAGGGCGAAATCGAGGGTCGGGTGGTGCTACGGCTCACCGACGAGCCGTAGTGGCGCGCGCGCAAACGCATTGAGGATGCGCTGGGGGCCGCCGCAAGCCTTCAGCCCACCGACCCCGGCGGCATCAACACCTCCCGCTGCGCCACGACGGTCTCGCGCAGGAAATCCCACACCACCTTCATGCGCGCGAGATGCCGCGTCTCGGCCGGCACCGACATCCAGAAGGTGCGCGTGAAGCTGGCCTCGGCCGGCAGCAGCCGGCGCAGCGACTTGTCGCGCCCCGCGATGAAGGCCGGCAGCACCGCGATGCCGGCACCGGCCAGGGCGGCCTGGTGCTGCGCGAGGATGCTGGTGCTGCGCAGCGCGAACGAATCGGGCTTGTAGAGCTCGTCGAGATACTGCAGCTCCTTGCTGAACAGCAGGTCGTCCACGTAGCTGATGAAGGTGTGGCCGCGCAGGTCTTCGCGGGTGCGGATCGCGCCGCGCCGCGCGATGTAGTCCTTCGATGCGTAGAGGTGCAGCACGTAGTCGGTGAGCTTGGTCACCACCACGGGCCCGCGCGCCGGGCGTTCGAGCGAGATCACGATGTCGGCCTCGCGCCGCGACAGGTGCACCAGGCGCGGCATGGCGAGCAGGTCGATCACGAGCTTGGGGTGCGCTTGTGCGAACAGCGCCAGCTTCGGCGCCAGCACGACGGTGCCGAAGCCTTCGGTCGCGCCGATGCGCACCAGCCCCGACAGACCCTCTTGCGATCCCGGCGCGGCGCTCTCGACGGCCAGGAAGGCGTTTTCCATCGATTCGACCTGCGGCTGCAGCCGCCGGCCGGCCTCGGTCAGGCGATGGCCGTCGGCTTCGCGCGAGAAGAGGGCGGTGCCGACCTGCTTTTCGAGCGCCTGGATGCGCCGCGCCACGGTCGTGTGGTCGACCGCGAGCCGGCGGGCCGCGCCCACCAGCGTGCCCGAGCGCGCCAGCTCGAGGAAGAAGCGCAGGTTGTCCCAATCCATGATCTGCAATTATGCAGATCGGAGGTGCGAATTTGTCTATTGCCATCGCAAAAGTGCAAAGCTAGCATCACCCTGCTGCACCCCTATTCCCCAAGGAGACAAGTTCACATGGACGCCACCACCACGCCCGCGACCCAGGTCGCCACCGTCAAGCTGCTCATCGGCGGCAAGTTCGTCGAGTCGAAGACCACCGAGTGGCGCGACATCGTCAATCCGGCCACGCAGGAAGTGCTCGCCAAGGTGCCGTTCGCGACGCCGGCCGAGGTCGATGCCGCAGTCGCTTCCGCCAAGGAGGCCTTCAAGACCTGGCGCAAGACGCCGATCGGCGCACGGGCCCGCATCTTCCTCAAGTACCAGCAACTGATCCGCGAGAACATGGCCGAACTGGCCGCGATCCTCACGGCCGAACAGGGCAAGACCCTGCCGGATGCCGAGGGCGACGTGTTCCGCGGCCTCGAGGTGGTCGAGCACGCGGCCTCCATCGGCAACCTGCAACTCGGCGAGCTGGCCAACAACGTCGCCAACGGCGTCGACACCTACACGCTGCTGCAGCCGCTGGGCGTCTGCGCCGGCATCACGCCGTTCAACTTCCCGGCCATGATCCCGCTGTGGATGTTCCCGATGGCGATCGTCACCGGCAACACCTTCGTGCTGAAGCCCTCTGAACAAGACCCGATGGTCACGATGCGCCTGTGCGAACTCGCGCTCGAAGCCGGCATTCCGGCCGGCGTGCTCAACGTCGTGCACGGCGGCGAGGCGGTGGTCAACGCGATCTGCGATCACAAGGACATCAAGGCGATCTCGTTCGTCGGCTCGACCAAGGTCGGCACCCACGTCTACAACCGCGCCACGCTGGCCGGCAAGCGCGTGCAATGCATGATGGGCGCGAAGAACCACGCCATCGTGATGCCCGACGCCAACAAGGAGCAGACCCTCAATGCGATCGCCGGCGCGAGCTTCGGCGCCGCGGGCCAGCGCTGCATGGCGGTGTCGGTCGCGGTGCTGGTCGGCGAGGCCCAGAAGTGGGTGCCTGAACTGGTCGAGAAGGCCAAGACGCTGAAGATCGGCGCCGGCACCGAGAAGGGCGTCGACGTCGGACCGCTGGTGTCCTGCGCGGCCTATGAGCGCGTCAACGGCCTGATCGAACGCGGCGTGGCGGACGGCGCAACGCTGGCGCTCGACGGCCGCAAGCCGACGGTGCCCGGCTTCGAGAAGGGCAACTTCGTCGGCCCGACGGTGTTCGCCGACGTCAAGCCCGGCATGGTCATCTACGAGCAGGAAATCTTCGGCCCGGTGCTGTGCCTGGCGAACGCCGACAGCATCGACGATGCGATCGAGATGATCAACGCCAACCCGAWCGGCAACGGCACCGCGATCTTCACGCAGTCGGGCGCTGCGGCGCGCCGGTTCCAGGAAGACATCGACGTCGGCCAGGTCGGCATCAACGTGCCGATCCCGGTGCCGGTGCCGATGTTCTCGTTCACGGGTTCGCGCGCCTCCAAGCTCGGCGACCTGGGTCCGTACGGCAAGCAGGTGATCATGTTCTACACCCAGACCAAGACGGTGACCGAACGCTGGTTCGACGACAGCACCGCCCACGGCCTCAATACCACGATCAGTCTCAAGTGAGCTTAAGCTCGCCCCCAGGTTGCCCGCACTTCGTGTCGGGCGCCCACCCCCTGCCGGGGGCAACACCAGCGGCCCGGCGAAGCCGGTTCCGCGGTGGCACTGTTGCTCCCCCCCAGGTTGGGCTCACTTCGTGTAGCCCGCCCACCCCCCTGCCGGGGGCAACACCAGCGGCCCGGCAAAGCCGGTTCCGCGATGTTTCCCGATTAGGCTGTGAGCTTTTCGTCGGTTGCCATGAACTTTGAACTTTCGGAAGAGCAGCGCGCCTTTGCCCAGACGGCGCGCGACTTTGCACTGAACGAATTCGCGCCGCATGCGGCGCGCTGGGACGCCGAGGCGATCTTCCCCAGGGAAGCGATCGCCAAGGCCGGCGAGCTCGGCTTCTGCGGGCTCTATGCGCCCGAGAGCATCGACGGCCTGGCGTTGCCGCGCCTCGATGCGACGCTGGTGTTCGAGGAGATGGCCGCGGTCGACCCATCGACCACGGCCTTCATCACGATCCACAACATGGCGACCTGGATGCTCGGCACCTGGGGCGGTCCCGCGGTGCGCGCGCAGTGGGGCGCGGCGCTGACCAGCGGGCGCAAGCTGGCCTCGTATTGCCTGACCGAACCCGGCGCGGGATCGGACGCCGCATCGCTCAAGACGCGGGCTGAATTGCAGGGCGGCGAGTACGTCATCAACGGCGGCAAGGCCTTCATCTCGGGCGCCGGGTCGACCGATGTGCTGGTGCTGATGGCGCGCACCGGCGGCGGCGGCGCGGGCGGCATCTCGGCCCTGGCGGTGCCGGCCGATGCGCCCGGCATCCGCTACGGCAAGAAGGAGCACAAGATGGGCTGGAACAGCCAGCCCACGCGCACCATCGATTTCGACAACGTGCGGGTGCCGGCCGAGAACCTGCTGGGCAGCGAGGGCGAAGGCTTCCGCATCGCGATGAAAGGACTCGACGGCGGGCGCATCAACATCGCGACCTGCTCGGTCGGCGCGGCGCAGGGTGCGCTCGACGCGGCCCGGCGCTACCTGCACGAGCGCCAGCAGTTCGGCAAGCCGCTCGCGAGCTTCCAGGCGTTGCAGTTCAAGCTGGCCGACATGGCGACCGAACTGGTGGCCGCACGCCAGATGGTGCGGCTGGCCGCGAGCAAGCTCGATGCCGGCCATGCCGACGCCAGCACCTATTGCGCGATGGCCAAGCGCTTCGCGACCGATGCGGGCTTCAATGTCTGCAACGACGCGCTGCAACTGCACGGCGGCTACGGCTACCTGAGCGAATTCCCGCTGGAGCGGCTGGTGCGCGACGCGCGCGTGCACCAGATCCTCGAAGGCACCAATGAAATCATGCGCGTGATCGTCGCGCGCAAACTTCTCGAAGGCGATTGCGATATCCGATGACTGACTCCGTCGTTCTCTTCAAAGAAATCCAGGCCGCCAACGGCAAGCGCTTCGGCGTGGCCACACTCAACGCGCCGGCTTCGCTCAATTCGCTGTCCGTCGCGATGGTGCGGCTGCTGACGCCGAAACTGCGCGAATGGGCGGCCGATGCGAACATCGTCGGCGTGCTGCTCGATGCGGCCGGCGAAAAGGCCTTCTGCGCCGGCGGCGACCTGCGCCAGCTCTACCAGACGCTGCTGGACTGCGGCCCCGAGCGCAACGGGTACGCCGAGCGCTTCTTCGGCGAGGAATACGAGCTCGACGATCTGATCCACAACTTCCCGAAGCCCTTTCTCTGCTGGGGCCACGGCATCGTCATGGGCGGCGGCGTCGGCCTGATGGCCGGTGCCTCGCACCGCGTGGTCACGGCGCAGAGCCGCGTCGCGATGCCCGAGATCAACATCGGCCTGTACCCCGATGTCGGTGGCAGCTGGTTCCTGCGGCGCATGCCCGGGCGGGTCGGCCTGTTCCTCGCGCTGACGGCCGCCCCGCTCAATGCCGCGGACGCGCTCTTCTGCGGCCTGGCCGATCTGCTGGTGCCGCACGAGAACAAGGCGCAGGTGCTCGAGGCGATCGCCTCGGCCCCATGGCAGGCGGAATCGCAGGCCGACCGTGCCACGCTGTCCCGCGTGCTGGCACAGGCCGGCGAGGGCGCCGCGTTGCCCGCCTCGAAGCTGCGCGAGCACTTCGACACGATCAATGCGCTGATGGCGGGCGACGACCTGCTCGACATCGCCAGGCGCCTGCGCCATCTGCAAAGCGACGACCCATGGCTGCAGACCGCGGCGAAGACCTTCGCCAAGGGCGCACCGAGTTCTGCGGCGCTGAGCTTCGCCCTCTGGCAGCGCGTGCAGCGCATGTCGCTGGCCGAGGTGTTCCGGCTCGAGTACTGGGCCTCGCTGGGTTTCTGTGCTCACAAGGACTTCGCGGAGGGCATCCGCGCCGTTCTGATCGACAAGGACCGCAACCCGAAGTGGAACCCCGCCACGCTCGAGGAGATCACGCCGGCCTTCGTCGAAGACCATCTGCGCCCGCGCGGCGAGATGGCGCCCGAGCTGGTCGGGCTGACCTGAACACGAACACGCATTTCCACAAGAACGGAGACACGACATGAAGATCGCATTCATCGGCCTGGGCAACATGGGCGGCCCGATGGCCCTCAATCTGCAGAAGGCCGGCCACACGCTGAGCGCCTTCGACCTCTCTGCCGAGGCCTGCAAGAAGTTCGCGGCCGAGGGCCTGCCCATTGCCGCCTCGGCCGCCGCATCGGTGGCCGGCGCCGAGGTGGTGATCAGCATGCTGCCGGCCAGCGCGCACGTCGAAGGGCTCTACCTCGGCAGCGACGGCCTGCTCGACAAGATCGCCCCCGGCACGTTGGTGATCGACAGCAGCACCATCGCGGCCGCGACCTCGCGCAAGCTGGCCGAGGCGGGCGCCAAGCGCGGCGTGGCGGTGATCGATGCGCCGGTGTCGGGCGGCACCGGCGGCGCCATCGCGGGCACGCTGACCTTCATGGTCGGCGGCTCGGAGGCCGACCTCGAACGGGCCCGTCCGGTGCTCGAGAAGATGGGCGCCAACATCTTCCACGCGGGTGCCGCGGGCGCCGGCCAGACCGCCAAGATCTGCAACAACATGCTGCTCGGCATCCTGATGATCGGCACCTCCGAGGCGATCGCGCTGGGCGTCGCCAACGGGCTCGATCCGAAAGTGCTATCGGAGATCATGCGGCGCAGTTCGGGCGGCAACTGGGCGCTCGAAAAGTACAACCCGCTGCCGGGCGTGATGGAAAACGCGCCGGCCTCCAAGGGCTATGCGGGCGGCTTCGGCACCGACCTGATGCTGAAGGACCTGGGCTTGGCGCAGGAGAACGCGGCCGCGGTGCGCGCTTCGACGCCGCTGGGCGGACTGGCGCGCAACCTGTATGCCGCACACAGCCTCGGCGGCCATGGGGCGCTGGACTTCTCGAGCGTGATCAAGCTGGTGCAGGCGAAGCCGGTCTGAGCGGGCCCCCAGCGCCCTCAAGCAGGGCCTGCAGGTCGGTGGCCGGCCTTCAATAGCCCAGCGTCGGGTTGCGCCGGGCCTGGTCGCGCCGGCGATCCTCGCGCACGGCGTCGCAGCGCGGATGGCGCGTGTACGCCGGCTGGTCGCAATGCGCGGCCTCGCAGCGCGCGGCGGAGAAGAAGTTGAGGTTTTCGCAGCCGCGCCGAGGATCGAGGGCCGCCCTGGGCGTCGGCATGGCGACGCGCGGCGGCTGGCGGTGCAGGGGCGGCGCGGGCGCTGTCGTCGGCGCGGCCGAGCCTGGCGGCGCTGCAGGCGGGTCGGCGCCCACCTCCGACTCGCCCGCCGCCAGCGACGACGGCAGCGGCACGGGTTCCGGATCCTGGGGGGCTTGCTGCCGCGCAGACGCCGCGGGCGCGGGTGGTGCGACCACGGCCTGCGCGGCGTCGAACGCGTGCGGCGGTGGGACCTTGCGCGTCACATAGGCGACCCAGCCCCCGAAGCCGAGCGCGGTGGCGAGCAGCAGCAGCCCGAGGCCGGTCCAGAAGCCACGCGCTTCGGCCGGGTGCGCGGCCTGGGCCTGCCGGGCACCCGGCTCCGGCGAGCCGGTCAACCTTTTCGACCGCACGGCATCCAGCAGGGAAGGCCCGGTGGCGGCGAAGCGGGGCAGCTTGCGGGCACAGCCGTGGCAGAAATTCGCGGCGTCGCGGTTCTCGGTTTGGCAAGTGGCGCAGATCACCGGCATCGGAACTCCTCGGTTGGCGGGGGCAAGCCGTACTTTCCACATTCGGCCGCTTGATGTCTGCCAGCCGGCGCCTACGTGGTCCGGCACCGCCGGTGCCGGTCGTAGACTTGCAAGCCTGTGCCCCACTTCCGACTTCGGACGCTCGCCATGAACCGATCGACCCTTTCCGCCATCTCGATGGGCCTGGCGCTGGCCCTCGCTGCACCGGTGCTCGCCGACACCCTCAAGAAGCCCCAGCTCGACCGCCTCGCCGCGGCCCAGCAGGCGGCGCCGTCGGCGAGCTTTCGCGCCTTCCTGGCGCAAGCCGCGAAGGCCGATCCCAAGCTCCGGCCGAGCATTGCGGCCTATGAAGCGAAGCGGCCGCTCTCGGGAGACGACCTGACGCAGATCGCGCGCCTGCTCGGCCTCTACAACCGGCTGCACAACCAGAAGGCCGTGCTCGCGTCGATCGAGGCGATGGTGGCGATTCCGACCGTTCGCGACGACAAGGTGCCGCCGCACGAGAGCCCGCAGATCATCGAGTTCGGCCGCCTGATCGAGAAGATGGCCAAGGACTTCGGGCTGCAGTACCGCAATGTCGACAACCGGATCTTCGAGGTCAAGCTGCCGGGCCGCGGCCCCGACGAGTTCGGCATCCTGACCCACGCGGATGTCGTGCCGGCCGTGGCCGACGAGTGGGTGCTCGACGACGGCACCCGGCTCGATCCCTTCAAGATGACGCGCGTGGGCGACACGCTGTACGGGCGCGGCACCATCGACGACAAGGGCTCCATCGCCGCGGTGCTGTATGCGATGAAGACGGTGAAGGAAAGCGGGCTGCCGCTGGCCCGCACCATCCGCCTGATGATCGAGACCACCGAGGAGACCGGCGGCGACGCCATGAAGTACTACCGGGCGAAGACGCCGCTGCCCGAATACAACATCGTGCTCGACAGCAAGTACCCGGCGGTGGTCGCCGAGAAGGGCTCGGGCGCCCTGAAGGTCTTCTTCCCGGTCGAGGACGCGGACGGCAGCGGCGCGGTGCGCACGGCCATCACCGCGATGGCCGGCGCGTCGGCAGCCAACGCGGTGCCGCAGACCGCGACCGCCACGCTGAAGGGCGGCGATCTGGCGCAGGTGGCGACGAGGCTGGAATTCGTCAAGGGGCCGTTCCTCCAGAAGTACGAAAGCCAGGGCGGCAGGTTCGGCATCGACATCGCGAAGGGCGCCGACAGCATCGAGGTGAAGGTCACGGGCGTGTCGGCGCACGGCTCGCGCCCCGAGGAGGGCATCAACCCGCTGCCGCGGCTCGCGCTCTTCCTGCAGGAGTCCGGCGTCGTGACGGCGGGCAATCACTACACCAAGGCCGTCAGGTACCTGGTCGATCTCTATGGCACGGGCTACCTCGGCGAAAAGATGGGCGTGGGCTACAAGGACGACTTCATGGGGCCGCTCACGATGTCGCCCAACCTGATCCGCGAGAAGGACGGCAGGCTCGAAGTGACCGCCAATGTGCGGATGCCGCGCGGCAGCACGCCCGACCAGCTGACCGCCAGCATCAAKGAAAAGATCAGCGCCTGGGCCGCGGCGAGCCAGGCGCGGGCCGAGATCGACTACCAGCAGGGCGACTGGATGGCGCGCGATCCCAAGGGCGCGTGGCTGTCGACGCTGCTGAACATCTTCGGCGACACAACCGGCCTCGAAGCCCTTCCGGTGCCGACCGCGGGCAGCACCACCGCCAAGCTGATGCCCAACGCGATCAACTTCGGCCCGGCCATGCCGGGCAAGAAGTACACGGCGCACAACGCCAAGGAATACAAGGAGATCGCGGACCTCGATGCGGACATGCAGATGTTCACCGAGATGCTGGTGCGGATCGGGAACCTGAAGACGATGCAGTAGCCGGGCCGGGTGGGCGCCCTCAGATTTCGCGCCCCAGGCCCTGCGCGTGCAGCACGGCCTTCAGGCGCCGCACCTCGTGCTCCAGGTCGAGGATCAGCGCCGCCGCCTCGAGGCCGACGCCGAAGTCGCGCTCGAGGCGCCGGGCTTCGAGCGCGGATTGCAGGTCTGCGCCGTGGAAGCGCCAGTCGTCCGGCCGTTCGGCCGGCGTTTGCGATTCGATGATGCCGACCTCCACCAGTTGAACCACCCATTCGATCTGCGCGCCGCAGGCATGCGCGAGTTCGTTGGCGGCCAGGGGGTGCGAGGCGCTCAGGGTCGTGATGGACACAGAGGAAGTCATGATCGTCACACTCCGAGATGGCGGCGCGGATCGAAGGGCGCGGCCTGTGCGAGTTGCTCATAGGCCTTGCGCGCGGCCTCGGTGCTGGCCGGGGGCAAGGCGATCTCCAGCAGCAGATACAGATGGCCCGGCGGCTTGCCGGGCAGGCCGCGCTCCTTCAGGCGCAGCTTGAGTCCGTTGCGCGCATTGGGCGGCACCGTCACTTCGACCACGCCGCCGCCCGGCGTCGGCACCTTCACCTGCGCACCGAGCGCGCCTTCGGTCGGCGTGATCGGCAGCGTCATGTAGAGGTCGCGGTCCTCGATCCGGTACAGCTTGTGCGGCGAGATGCGCACTTCGAGATACAGGTCGCCCGCAGGCTCGCCGCCATGTCCGGGCATCCCCTGGCCGGCGAGGCGGATGTACTGGCCCGGGCGGACGCCGGCCGGGATCTTCACGCTGAGCGTGCGGGTCTTGAGTTCGGGGCGGCCATGGGCGTCGATCTCCTGCGAGCGCAGGGAGATCTCGCGCTCGGCGCCGTTGAGCGCATCCTCCAGCGTGATCTCGATCGCGGCGTGGTGGTCTTCGCCGCGCGCGCGGTAGTGGCGGCGCTCGGCGCCGCGACGCTCGGCGGCGCCGAACACCGACGAGAAGAACTCGCTGAAGTCCGCATGGTCGGCCGGGCCCTGGTTCGGGCCGCGATGGAACTCGAAGCCTTCGTCCCAGCCGGGCGGCGGCTGGAAGCTGCCGTCGGGCCTGCCGCCGCGCGCCACGTGGTCGGCAAGCTGGTCGTAGGCGGCGCGCTTCTCCTTGTCGCGCAGCACGTCGTTGGCCTCGTTGACGTCGCGCATGCGCAGCTCGGCGTCGGCTTCCTTGCTGACATCCGGGTGGTACTTGCGCGCCAGCTTGCGGTAGGCCTTGCGCACCTCGTCCTCCGAGGCTCCGCGCTCGAGGCCGAGTGTCTTGTAGTAGTCCTTGAAGTCCATGGTGGATCCGCGAAGTGGGCTTCAGGCGATGGCGGCGCCGCCGTCGACCTGCTGCAGCAGTGATCTGACACGCCATGCGGCGCCGTCCCGTTCGAAGCGCAGCGGCTGCGCGTTGCCCATCAGGCCCAGGTCGACCGGCACGCCGAGCAACGCCGCCAGCACGTAGAGCGAGCCGCCGTGCGCCACCACCAGCACCGGCGCCGGCTGCGCCAGCGCCTGCTCGAGCGCGGCGCGCTTTCGCTCGACGAACTCGGGCAGGGTCTCGCCGCCCTCGGGCGCGCAGGCCCAGTCGATGTGGGCGGAGGAGCTGCCGATCAGCGCGCCGAAGTGGCGCTCGCGCAGCCCCTCATGCACCAGCGGCGCGATCCCGTGCGGTGCCGATACGGTGTGCGCGGTGGTCAGCGCGCGATGCACGTTGCTGCTGACGATGCTGCGGATCGGCTCGCCGGCCAGCAGTTCGGCGGCGCGTGCCGCCTGCTGCAGGCCCAGTGCGCTGAGCGGCTCGTCGGCCGCCTGGAAGATGCGGCGCGCATTGCACTCGGTCTGGCCGTGGCGCAGGAAATAGAAATGGTCGCAGGCCGGGGCGAGCGGATGCGCTTCGGCGAGGGTGGCGAGCAGGCGGAGGCCGGGATTCATCGATTTCGGGTCTCGGGGTGAAGGGTTACAGCAGCCACTCGAACGGCAGCGTCTCGAGCAGTTCGATCCACGCCCGCTTGAGCGCGCCGGCGCCGGGCTCGGTGGTGTAGCGGGTCTCGCCCTGCGGGGTGCGGTCGATCCATTCCATGCCATGCCCATCCGGCTGGATGCGCACTTCGTAGGCCTTGGCCGGGACCGCGGTGTCGAGTTGCTCGGCCAGTCGGCTCGAGAGTTGCGGGCTGTCGATGATCACGCCCATCTCGGTGTTGAGCCGCGCCGACCGCGGGTCGAGATTGAAGGAGCCGACGAAGATCCGCTCGCGATCGACCGCGAAGGTCTTCGCGTGCAGGCTGGCGGCCGAACTGCCGGAGCTGCCGCTTCCCGGCAGGCCCCGGGCCTTGCTGTCTTCCTTGTCCGGCGGCGGCACCGCGTCGCCCGGCTTCAGCTCGTAGACCTGGACGCCGCCTTCGAGCAGTTCCTTGCGGTACTTGGAGTAGCCGGCATGGACCGGGCTGACGTCGGTCGCCGCCAGCGAGTTGGTCAGCACGCGCACCTTCACGCCCGATCTGGCCATCGTCACCAGCGACCGGGTGCCGTCCTTGCCGGGCACGAAGTAGGGCGACACCAGGTCCAGCTCGCGCCTAGGATGGCCGAAGGCCGCCTCGAGCTGCGGCGACATCTGCAGGTCGCGGCGATCGGTCGGCTCCAGCACCTTGGCCGGGTTGTCGTGGATCACGTGCGCAGTGGTCCAGTCGAGCGTGAGCCGGCCATCGTCGAGTTCGCGCACCAGCGGGGTCTGGCGCACCGCCTCGCGGTAGCGCAGCGCCTGGGGGTCCTGGTGCAGGGTGTCCCATCCCGCCTGCAGTTCGGCGCGGGCGTTCGCGGGCGGCGGTGCGAGCAGGCGCGCGGCCGGGTAGGCCGAGGCGCTGTTCCAGTACAGGTCGAAGGCGCTGGAGACCTCGCGCACCACGGGCCCGACCGCCATCACGTCGAGGTCCTGGAAGCCCAGCTCCATGTTGGCGCCGAAGTACTCGTCGCCGATGTTGCGGCCGCCGACGATCGTCAGCTGGTTGTCGGCGGTGAAGGACTTGTTGTGCATGCGCCGGTTGACGCGCGAGAAATCGAAGGCGAAGTCGCTGACCCGGAAGCCCCGGTTCGCGAACGGATTGAAGAGGCGGATCTCGATGTTGGAATGGGCGTCGAGTGCGGCCAGGGTCGTGTCGAGCCCGCTGGTGTTGGCATCGTCGAGCAGGATGCGCACGCGCACGCCGCGCTCGGCGGCCTCCCAGACGGCCTGCCACATCAGCTTGCCGGTGATGTCGTTGCGCCAGATGTAGTACTGCAGGTCGAGGCTGCGATCCGCATGGCGCGCGAGCAGGATGCGGGCGGCGAAGGCATCTTCCGCCGCCGCCAGCGCATGGATGCCGGAGCRTCCGGGATGGGCCGACACGGCGGGGCCGAAGGCCTTGGCCAGTCGGGTATCGCTCGTGCTGGCGACGGCCTGGGTCTCGGTCCGGTCGACGTTCGCGGGCAGGCTGGAGCAGCCCGTGACGAGCAAGCCGAAGAGGAAGACGATGAGGACGCGTGATGCAAAGGTGGACACGGCGCGTTTCCCGCAAAGAGTTCGGCCATTCTAGGCAGATCGGGGCCGGGCCCTGGCGCCGCTACAGCTTGGGAATGTGCAGCGTCTTGCTGACCATCAGCGTGCCCGAGAGCCCGAACAGCAGGCCGAGCGGGTGCAGCACCCAGGGCCCGATCATCCAGGCGCCGCCCCAGATCGCATCGCCGATGCGGCCCTGCCAGGCAGCCAGCGCCAGCACGCCGACCAGGACCACGCTGGTCGGAATCGGCGTGCCCTCGAAGTACTTGACCTTGTCCGCGCCCTCGGAGAGCGCTTCGGCCGTGACGTTGTAGCGCGCCAGGCGGCTGACGCCGCAGCAGACGAAATAGATCAGCAGCACGCAGTCCCAGCCACCGTCCAGGCCGGCGGCGAAGGCCAGGGCGGCCGGCAGCACGCCGAAGGAGATCACGTCGGCCAGCGAGTCGAGTTCGCGGCCGAGCGCCGAATGGGTCTGGCGCCAGCGGGCGATGCGGCCGTCGAAGACGTCGAACACGAACGCGGCCGGCGCCAGCGCCGCCGCCCAGAGGAAGTGCGCGAGCGACTGGCTGCGCATGTAGGCCATCGCGAGAAAGATGGCGCCGACGCCGCAGGCCGCGTTGCCGAGCGTGAACGCATCGGCCAGGTGGAAGCCGCGGATCATCGAGAAATGCTTGCGCGCGGGGGCGGGGGCTGGAGTGGGCATGGTGGCTTCCGTGGACAAACTGCGACGCACCCGAGCGTAACCGGGCGGACGCGGGAAGGCGCATTCCGATGCCGCGCGGGAGGCCGGTTCCGCCAGGCCCCTCCGCGCCCGGTCTTGCGCGCTCAATAGGCCAGCTGCAGCGGCGCACCCACGCGCTGGGCCTCGATGTCGGCGCGGTGGAAGGGCAGCGGATGCCATTTCTTGGCCGAGAACAGCGGCAGCTGGTCGTAGGCGTGCGGCGACGCCGGATCGCTGCTCTGGCCATAGGTCAGCAGGCCTTGCGCCACCGGGCCGCGCTCGTCGAAGCCCACGGTCTGGATGTAGCTGCTGCCGTAGTTGATGTTGTAGCCCTTCGGGTCGAGCGTGGCCTGGCCCTGGCTTTCCACCTTGTTGAGCACGCCTTCGAACTCGTCGCCGCCGGGGATCGTGACCTTCTGCCCGCGCACCATGCGCGTCTGCACCTCGGCCAGCGGAGCGTCGACCGTGAAGCCGGCCACGCGCACGATGCCGACCGCATCGCCGAGCGCCTTGAAGACGGCATCGCGCGTGGCCGGCGTGGCCATCTCGAGGCCGCTGGGCGTGACCACCGGACGGGCCGGATCGAAGGGCACGCGCCAGACCTTCGGCACCTCCTTGGCCTTGCGCCAGAATTCGCGGAACAGCGGCGCGCCCTTGGAGGCGCTGTTGCTGGTCCGGTCCCAGGCCGCGAGCACGCGGCAGCCCTGCGCCTGGTCCGGCGTTAGCGCCGCGGCGTTGGCGCCGCAGGCCGCGGCAAGATCGTCCATCACCAGCATGCCGGCGAGGTTCCTGTCGCGGAAGATCACGCTGCGCAGCTCGGCGCCGCCCATCTTGTTGCCCGCGAGGCCGTCGCTGCCGGCGAGCCGGCTCTCGATTTCCATGATGCCGCTGCGGGTGCGCAGCCGCTGCGTCGTGCCCGTGAAGCCGACCAGCGGCGAGATGCCGGCCGGCGGCGCGATGCGCGGGTTGCTGAGCCAGAAGCTGTCGTTGCTGTTCTGCACCCAGTCCGGCGTCACGATCACCGGCATGCGCGCCGGCGGGATCGCGCCGGGCATCGCGGCGGCGCGGTCGCGCGTCCAGGCGCAGGCCGAACGCGAGCCGTCGARCACCGGCAGGCCGGCCGCGGCGAGCAGCGCAGCGGCGGCCGGCGACGGGGCGCAGGACTTGAGCAGTTCGGCCGACACGTCGGGCACCACGGACAGGTCGGCGTACATCGCATTGCCCTCGCGGTCGGCCGCCAGGGTGTTGATCCACGGAATGCCCTGGTTGCCCATCGCGGCGCGCAGCTCGGCCACGTTGCGCGCCAGCGCCATCTGCATCCAGCTCTGGGCCGAGCGCGTGTTGAGCGTGTTGACGTCGCGGATCGCGTAGGCCTTGGTGGCGCCCCAGTCGAGGCCGGCGCGCGGCATCGAGATGACCGGCCCCCACTCGGTGGCATAGAAGGTCTTCTGCGCCGGCGGCGTGCCGGCCTTGGCCGAAGCGGCCGGCAGCACGACAGTCCTGGCGGTCATCTTGCGCGGCTGGCCATCCACGATGTAGACGGTCGGGTCGGCCGGGTCGAGCTTCAGTTCATAGAGCGTGAAGCGCTTGCCGGTCGAGACGGTGTGGGTCCAGGCCACGTCTTTGTTGAAGCCGATCGACACCACCGGGCTCAGGCCGCCGGTCGCGCCCATCACGTCGAGCTTGCCCGGGATCGTGAGGTGCAGCTCCCAGAAGCGGTTGGTGCCGGTCCACGGGAAGTGCGGATTGCCGAGCAGCAGGCCGCGGCCGTCGGGCGTGGCGTTGCGGCCGAAGGCCCAGCCATTGGAGCCGAATTCGCCGCCTTCGGGATTGGCGTTGAAGCTGTGGCGCGAGATCTCCGCCACGGCCTGCGGCAGGTCGACTGGGGCGGCCGAGGTCTTGGTGCCCGGCGCCGGCGGCGCGGCGGCCAGCACTGCACCGGCCAGCGCGCCGATGCCGCCCTGGATCATCGACATCTCGGTGGCGCGCGCCAGGTCGGCCTGCGTCATCGGCCGTACCCAGGGCTTGCCGCGGCAGGCCTCGGGCAGGCCGTTCGGACCGGCGTCCTGCAGATAGCGGTTGTAGCCGGCGACATAGCCGCTCAGCGAGGCGCGCACGTCGGGCTTGAGATCGGCGGCGGCGCGTGCGAGCGCGGCGTCGTCCATGTGCGCGCGGATGAACAGGTCGATCTGCGCGTTCGGTGCGCGGCCCAGGCCGAGCTCGCCCGTGCCGTCGGCGCCGAGGAACTGCGAGCGCTCGCCGCGCACGGTCAGCAGGTGCTCGGCGGTCTGGCAGACGTTGTCCTGGGCATGGGCGTAGCCCACGCCGTAGGCGACGCCCTCGTAGTCGGGCGCGGTGATGTGGGCAATGCCATAGGTGGTGCGTTCGATCGTCACGCTGCGCGTGCCGGGGGCCGGCGTGCTGGCGCAGCCGGCGAGCAGGGCGGCGAGCGCGAGGGCAACGGCGCTGGAGGCGCCTGGAGCGCAGCGCGGGCTTGTCATGGCATTCATGTATCGAGGCTTCGGAGTGGAAACGAGCCGTCGATTACATGTTGCGGGCCCCCGACCGCGATACGTGCTAACCCGGGGGCGCTGTCGCCAAGGCGTCGTGGGCTTCGGCGATCCGGGCGAAGCGGCCGAGCAGCTGTGCCGCCGCCGCGGTCGCGGCCACGCGTTCGCGCAGCGCCGCCGGGTCGCTGCCCTCGGCGCGCAGCGTGTCGGCCAGGTGGTCGACGTAGCCGCGCATGATCTCGGCGTCGAACTCGGGGYGGAACTGCAGGCCCCAGGCGTTCTCGCCGACCCGGAAGGCCTGGATCGGCTCGAAGGCATTGCCCGCGAGCCGGACGGCGCCTTCGGGCAGCCGCAGCGCGCTTTGCCGATGCACGACCTGGGCCTCGAAGCGGGCCGGCAGGTCGTGCATCAGCGCATCGGCGGCGGCCTCGGGCCGGAGCTCGACTTCGACCGTGCCGATCTCCAGGCCGCCCGGGTGATCGCCGGCTTCGCCGCCGAGCGCATCGGCCAGCAACTGGTGGCCGAAGCAGACGCCCAGCACCGGCGTGCCGTGGCCGACCAGCTGTGCGAGCCAGGCGCCGGTGGCCTCGCTCCATGGCTCGCGGTGCGAGACCATCGCATGCGAGCCGGTCACGATGGCGCCCGAGATCTCGGTGGGCGCGGGCAGCTTGTCGCCGCGGCGCGGATCGAGCACCACCACCGGCAGCCGGGTGTCGCCGAGGCCGGCCGCCATCCAGTGTTCGAAGTCGCCGCGCTGTTCGCGCAGGGCGTCGAAGGTGTCGCCGACCTTGATGATCGCGAGCGGGCGAGGGGGAATGTTTTCCATCCCGCCATGATGCCGGATTCCGTCCGTGCGTCAGGTGGGCGCGGGCAGCGGCCTCAGTTGTTTTCCAGTGCCTCGATGGCGGGCGGAACGCGCCGCGCGACCGCCGCCACCAGGTCCTGCCGCTGCGGGGCCTCGCGCCAGCGCAGGCGCGTGCCGGTTTCCCATTCCGGGTGGCTGCGTGCCGGCTGCGCGGCGCGCACCAGGTCCGCGAG
>NZ_JBFUCI010000033.1:0-26626 GCF_056405335.1 Variovorax sp. P1_H12_2 | reverse complement strand
CGCAGAGCCCGGCCCTGGCGAACTACTTCCAGGGTGCGGTGGCCGCCGGCGCCAATGCCAAGCTGGCGAGCAACTGGATCACGGGCGAGATCGCACGGCGCCTGAACCAGCAGGACATCGCGATCACCGAAGCCCCGGTGACGGCAGCGCAACTCGCGAAGCTGGTCGAACGCATCGGCGACGGCACGATCTCGAACAATGCGGCGCGCCAGGTCTTCGACGCCCTCTGGACCGGCGAAGGCCAGGACGTCGACGCGCTGATCGAGGCCAAAGGCCTGAAGCAGATGAGCGACAGCGGCGCGCTCGAGACGATCATCGACGGCGTGCTGGCCACCAACCAGAAAAACATCGACGAGTACCGCGCCGGCAAGGAGAAGGCTTTCAACGCGCTGGTCGGCCAGGTCATGAAGGCCAGCCAGGGCAAGGCCAACCCGGCGCAGGTCAATGCGCTGCTGAAAGCCAAGCTGGGGTGATCTCGCTCGCCCCCAGGTTGGCTCACTTCGTGTAGCCGCCCACCCCCTGCCGGGGGCAACACCGGCGGCCCGGCGAAGCCGGTTCCGCGGTGTTTCACCAGCGGGCCTGGCTGCGCCGGCCGGATCTTTGCTTCAGGTGCGCGCGGCCTTGAGCTGGCGCTGCTGCAGCGCCCTTGTTGCCGATATCGGCAGCCGTTGCGACCACTCGCTCGATGGCTTCTCGACCAGCCTGAAAAGCAGGTAGGCCGCCGCAGTGCACACTGCAACGCCGATCGGCACCCACACGGCATGCAGCGACTCCGGCGTGCGGGGGAGCACCAGGTTGAGCAGCTTCACTCCGAGCGGGAAATGGATGAGATACAGGGAATAGGAAATGGAGCCCAGGAAAAGCGCCACCCTCAGCCGCATCGCCGGCAGGTAGCGGATCGCCAGGTAGCACGAGAGGCCTGCCGCCAGTTCGGGGTAGGAGGACTTCGGTATGGCGGCGGCGGCGGCCAGCAGGACCAGCCCTGCGGCCTCGGCCACGGGGATCCGAAGGATGGCGACGTAGCAGGCCACGAATCCCATCAGGAAATAGGGAAGATGGCGGACGACGTCCAGCTGATCGGCCCCGAACGCGGCGACCGCGGCACAGACACAGAACGAGAGGATGCGGACCAGGCGGCGCCGCGAGAAGAGGAGCGGAAAGAAAATGGAGATGAAAAGGTAATATTTCATCTCCACGATGAGCGTCCATATCACCGGATTCTCGCCCGGGACGTCCAGGTACAGGACATACTGCGACAGCTGCAGCACCGAGATCTTCGGCGCCTCGCCCTTGACCATCGCTGCCCCCAGCGAGAGCGTGAACGTGAACAGCAGCGCGACGGCGTACGTGGGCTGCAGGCGCAACAGCCGCTTGAGCCAGAACCGGCCGATGTCCGTGATCCGGTACTCACCCTTCAGAAGGCTGTAGGGAATGATGTAGCCCGAGATGACGAAGAACACCTGGACGCCGACCGCTCCGTGCTTCGCGAGCTCGGCCGCTGCCCCCGACAGTGCTGGAGCGAAGTGGCATATGCACACCATCAACGCCGCGAGGCCGCGCAGATAGTCCAGCGTGAAGATTCGGTTGCCCATGCGACTGGCTCCTTGCATGCAGTCAGGGCGCGCCGATCGCTACCGCGCTGAAGCGGCAGCCGCGCTCGACGCCCAGAGCGGCTTGAGACGCGCTTGTTCCTCGTCGAAGCGCGCATTCAGGCGCTTCTTTTCCTCTTCCTGCTCGCCGATGAAGCGGTTCTGCACCGCGACGCTCCTGGCGTTGTCTTCCATCTTGCGACGCACCGCTTCCGGGGCCTTGCTCGGGTCCTTCTTGTAGAACTCGAGCTCGTCGTCGACCTTCTTGCGGTCCTCGGCCAGTTCGCCCAGGCGCTTCCTGGCGGCCTGGATGACGACGTCGATCTGTACCAGCGCCTCGGCGCGCTCGCGGTCGTGGGTTGCCGCGTTGGGGTAGCGCACCAGCAGCGCTCGCTCGCGCCGCCGCTCTTCCAGCAGCCGGGCCGCCTGCAGTTGCGTCAGGCGTTCCCGCTCCTCGCGCTCGGCCTGCTCGCGCGCCGTGTAGGTCGGCTCGACCTTGCGGCGCATGGTGCCGCTCGGGTTGAGTTCGCGCTGTTCGCGGTCGATGCAGTCGGGGATCGGGCGGTCGGCCGTGATGGTGCGCCCGCGCGCGTCGGTGCAGCTGTAGATGCCGGCGGAGGCGGATGGCGTGCGCGCGGGCTGCTGTGCCTGCACCGCGCCGGCCGCAGCCAGCGAGAACGCCAGAAATGCCTTCAGTGCTTGCTTGCTCGCCAACATCAATCCTTCAGACGGGTTGAATCAGCCCGCGCCGTAACGTGCCCGGTACGCCAGCACGTGCTGGCGGTGGGTGCCCAGCTCGTCATCCGCGCGGCCCGAGAGATACTGTAACAAGTCGTCCAGCGTTGCAATGGAAATTACTACAAGTCCGAGCTGATTGCGTACATATTGCACGGCGCTGTGGTCCACGTCGACCCCGTTCTCGGTCGCCTTCTCCTGCCGGTCCAGTGCGATCGCGACCGCGTGCGGCGTGGCGCCGGCAGCGCGGATGGCGGCGATCGATTCGCGCACCGCGGTCCCGGCCGACATCACGTCGTCGACGATCAGCACCCGGCCCTTGAGCGGGGCGCCGACCAGCGTGCCGCCTTCGCCATGGTCCTTGGCTTCCTTGCGGTTGTAGGCGAAGGGCACGTTGCGGCCGCGCCGCGCGAGTTCGGCCGCCACCGTGGCGCCGAGCGGAATGCCCTTGTACGCCGGGCCGAAGATCATGTCGAACTCCAGCCCGCTGGCGATCAGCCGGTCTGCATAGAATTCGGCCAGCCGCGCGAGCTTGGCGCCATCGTCGAACAGGCCCGCGTTGAAGAAATACGGGCTGATGCGGCCGGCCTTGGTCTTGAACTCGCCGAAGCGCAGCACCCCCGACTCCAGCGCAAACTGCACGAACGCCTGTGCCAGTGCGCCGTCCTTTTCCATCTTTTCAGCCATAGGGAATGTCCTCGTGTTCAAACTGACCAGCCTCAACCTCAACGGCCTGCGATCGGCTGCCACCAAGGGCGTCGCCGACTGGGTCGGCGGACTGGCGCCGGATTGTATTTGCATGCAGGAAATCCGCGTCCAGGCCAGCGACATCGAGGGACGCTTCGAAGAGATGGCGGGCTTGAAGGGCCACTTCCATTTCGCCGAGAAGAAAGGTTACGCCGGCACTGCGATCTACACCAGGCATGCGCCCAGCGAGGTGGTGGTGGGCTGGGGCGATGCCGAATTCGATGCCGAGGGCCGCTACCTCGAGCTGCGCTTCGACACGCCGAAGCGCAAACTCTCGATCATCAGCTGCTACTTCCCCAGCGGCTCGTCGGGCGAAGAGCGGCAGGCGGCGAAGTTCCGCTTTCTCAAGGGCTTCTTTCCGCACCTGCGCGCACTGAAGCGCGAACGCGAGTTCATCCTGTGCGGCGACATCAACATCGCGCACCAGGAGATCGACCTCAAGAACTGGCGCGGCAACCAGAAGAACAGCGGCTTCCTGCCCGAGGAGCGCGCCTGGATGACGAAGCTGCTCGACGCCGGCGCCGAGGGCGCAGGACTGGTCGACGTCTACCGGATGCTCAAGCCCGAGACCACCGGCGACGCCTACACCTGGTGGAGCAACCGCGGCCAGGCCTATGCGAACAACGTGGGGTGGCGGCTGGACTACCACCTGGCGACGCCGAAGCTCGGCGCCCTGGCGCGACATGAGGCGATCTTCAAGACCGTCAAGTTCAGCGACCACGCGCCGATCACGGTGGACTACGACTTTTCCCTGTGAACGCCGGCGCAGCCATCTGCTGCGCCTGCCCGCCCAATGCGGACGAGCGATTTTTACACAATCGTTACAAGAAGTGACAGGCGCCGTCGGAAGTCGTGTCGAGCGACGACCACGACGTGGTGGCGCGCGACATCGAGGACCGGGGCTTTCCGCGCGGCGAACTGGTGCTGGCCAGCCTGCGCGGACGCCAGTTGCCGGTCATCGCCTATGCGTTCGCGGAATTCCTGCGCAAGCGGCTGACAGAGACGGCGGGCACGGCCTCCGCGGCCTGAGCCCGCCCCGCGTGCCGCGCCATGTGCACCTCGTGCAGCGTGATCTTGCGCACCTCGGCCTGGCTGGTCTCGATGTGCGCGCGCAGCAGCATGGCGGCCTGATCGCCGCGGTTGGCGCGGATCGCCTTCAGGATCTTGGCGTGCTCGTCGTAGGTCGCGTCGATGCGCGGCTGCTTGGTGAAGTCGAGCCGGCGGATGATCCGGATGCGGTCGGTGACGTCGCGGTGCACGCGCGCCATCTCGGCGTTGCCGGCGGCCGCGACCAGGGAGCAATGGAAGGCCTCGTCCCACTGCGCCACCTGCACCGAGTCGGCGCTGCGCTGGGCGGCGGGCACCAGCCAGATGCCGGCCAGCGTGTCGAGCAGGCTGCGGTCGACGCGATGGTCGCTCTCGCAGAGCCGGTGCACGGCCGTGGTCTCGAGCACCATGCGCAGGTCGTAGAGCTGCTCGAACTGTTCGAAGTCGAAGGGCAGCACGCGCCAGCCGCTGCGGAACAGGACTTCGACGTAGCCTTCCTGCTGCAGCCTGAAGAGCGCCTGGCGCACCGGCGTGCGCGAGACGCCGAGGCGCTCGCTGATCTCGTTCTCGGTGAAGCGGTCGCCCGGGACCAGGCTGAACTCGGCGACGTCGCGCTTGAGCTGCGCATAGACCTCGTCGGCCCGGGTGCGGAACACGGGTGCCGATGCAGCGGACTGGGAAGGCGTTCGGACGGTCGTCACACAGGCCATGTTAGTGCTTGCCCAGCGCGGCCAGCAAGGCGGCGCTCGGCGCGGTCCAGCCGACGATCGCGCCCTGGGCGCGGATCATCTCGATGGCAGCCGCCTTGAAGGCGGGGAAGTAGCTCTCGGTACAGTCCTCGAGCAGCAGGCAGTCGAAGCCGCGGTCATTGGCCTCGCGCATGCTGGTCTGCACGCAGACCTCGGTCGTGACGCCGCCGAACAGCAGGTGGGTGATGCCGCGCCGCTTCAGCGTCTCGTGCAGGCCGGTGGCGTAGAAGGCGCCCTTGCCGGGCTTGTCGACCACGATCTCGCCTTCGACGGGTGCCAGCGCATCGATGATCTGGTTGCCCGGTTCGCCCATCACGAGGATGCGGCCCATGGGGCCGACGTCGCCGATGCGCAAGGCGGGATTGCCGCGGTTGCGCTTGGCCGGTGGGCAGTCGGAGAGGTCGGGCTTGTGGGCCTCTCTGGTATGGATGACAAGGCCGCCTGCCGTTCGCCAGGCTTCGAGGGCCTTCTTCGTGGCGGGGACGATGGCCTCGAGCAGGGAGACGTCGTTGCCCAGGGTTTCTCCGAAGCCGCCGGGCTCGATGAAGTCCCGTTGCATGTCGATCAGGACCAGGGCGGTCTTGTTGATGTCGAATTCGTAGGCGAAGGGTTGCGCTTCTATCTTCATGTCTTGGCTTTCGACGATGTCAGGTTGTGGGCGCGTGGGCGGCGGCGGGCGGTATGCCCCGGGCCGGCCGACGTCACCGGCCCTTCGGGCTGCCCTGCGCTGCTCGCGGTACGCGGGGTCTCGCTCAAACTCGCCTTCGGCTCAAACAGTCGCGAGCCCTGATCCGCGTACCGCTGCGCTGCTCGGCGGTGCCTCAACGGCCGGCCCGGGGCATACCGCCCACCGCCGTGGAAACGTTGGGGGTGAACAGCCCCCCGCCACAGCTGCTCTGACCCGCAGGCCCTCGACGCTGGAGGCGCGCCCGTCCGTGGGTCCCCCCCGAAGCCCGGCATGCGGTGCGGGACGAGCGATCCCCTCTGCGCCGCTGAGGAGCGCAGCTTCAGGCGGATCAAGGGCCGCGCGTGTTTGAGCGCAGCGAGTTTGCGCGGACCCCGCCTGGAGCGAGCACCGCAAGGGAGCCCGAAGGGCCGGCGCAGTGGGGTCGTCCGGCCCGCACCGCATGCCGGGCGCGCTTCCAAGGAAACGGAAACGAAGAGCCTCATGCAGCCACCGGCGCATGGTGATCACCGCCCCCCATGTGCGCGCCAAGAACATGTCGCTCGGCAGTCGCAGCATCGGTCTCGTAGACGATCCGCCCTTCGCTCATCACCACGATCCGATCCGCCATCTCGAGCAGCTCGTCCAGGTCCTCGCTGATCAGCAGCACGGCACCGCCGCGGGCGCGCACCTGCACGATGCGGCTGTGAATCTCGGCCACCGCCGCGAAGTCCAGGCCGAACACCGGATTTGCCGCGATCAACACGTTGATGTCCCCGGCCAGCTCCCGCGCCAGCACCGCGCGCTGCACGTTGCCGCCCGACAGGCTGCGGATCGGCGCGCCCTCCCCCTGGGTCTTGACGCCGTACTCGGCGATCCATTCGCGGGCCCGGCTGCGCCACAGCGGGAAGTTCAGCACGTCGGCACCGAACGCCGGCCAGGCCAAAGGAGGCTGGTCGAAGTCGCGCAGCGCCATGTTCTCGGCCACGCTGAGGTCGCCGACGCAGGCGTTGCGCAGCGGCTCCTCGGGCAGGCTGCGCACCTTGAGGCGGCGGTTCTCCTCGCGCTTGGCGGCGTAGGGCTTGCCCATGACGGTCACGCGGCCCGCGAGGCGCGGCCGCTGGCCGACCAGGGCCTCGACCAGTTCACGCTGGCCGTTGCCCGAGACGCCGGCCACGCCGAGGATCTCGCCGGAACGCACCGACAGGCTCAGGTCATGCACCGCCAGCGTGCCGCGGTCGCCCAGGGCCCGAAGGCCGTCGACATGCAGCGCGATCGGGGCGTCGGGCGGGGTCGGCTGCATCGCATGCAGGGCGCGGCCGATCGGCGCGGCGGTGTCGCCCTCGGCGGGCGGCGGCGCTTCGCCCTCGCCCATCATCGCCGCCGCCAGCCGCGCGGGCGTGGTGTCGGCCACCTTGCAGTGATGCACCGCCTTGCCACGCCGCAGCACCGTGACGCTGTCGGCATAGGCCATCACCTCGCGGAACTTGTGCGTGATGATCAGCACGGTGCACAGGCCGCTCTGCGCAAACTCGCGCACATGGCCCAGCACCTCGTCGGCCTCCTGCGGCGTCAGCACCGAGGTCGGCTCGTCGAGGATCAGGAGGCGCGGCCTCAGGTAGAGCTGCTTGAGCAGCTCGAGCTTCTGCTTCTCGCCGGCCGCGAGTTCCGACGGACGCGCGTCGAGGGCGAGGCGGAAGGGCGTGCCGGCCAGGAAGTCCTCGAGCTCGGCGCGCTTGCGCTTCCAGTCGATCAGCGCCGGCGTCTTGCCGCCGGCCAGCAGCAGGTTCTCGGCCACCGTCATGCCGGGTGCCAGCGTGAAGTGCTGGTAGACCATGCCGATGCCGAGCATGCGGGCGACCACCGGGTTGGCGATGTCCTGCTCGCGGCCGTCGATCAGGATCGATCCCTCTTCGGCGCGCTGGAAGCCGGCCACGCATTTCACCAGCGTGCTCTTGCCCGCGCCGTTCTCGCCCAGGAGCGCGTGCACCGTGCCGGGCTCGACGTGCAGGGTCACGCGGTCCATCGCCGTGAAGCTGCCGAAGCGCTTGGTGAGCTCGTAGGTGTCGAGCGCCAGCGCGCCGGTGGCGGGAGGAAGCGGGGCGACGGGGGCAATCATGCCGTTCTCTCCGGTCTAGGGCTGTGGCAGCGCCTCGAGCAGCGCGCCCGAGTTCGCGTGCGCGCCGAACACGCCGCCCTGCATGGTGATCATCCTGAGCGCCGCGAGGTGGTTGCCGTGGTCGGTGGCCGCAGTGCAGTCCGACAACAGCAGGCATTCGAATCCGCGGTCGTTGGCGTCGCGCATCGTGGTGTGGACGCAGACGTCGGTCGTGATGCCGGCGAGGATCAGGTTCTCGATGCCGCGCGTGCGCAGCACCAGTTCGAGGTCGGTGGCGTAGAACGAACCCTTGCCGGGCTTGTCGATCACCACTTCGCCGGCGAGCGGCGCCAGCGCGGGAATGATCTCCCAGCCCGGCTCGCCGCGCACCAGGATGCGCCCGCACGGGCCTTCGTCGCCGATGCCCACGCCGTTGGCGCCGATCTGGCGCGAGCGCCAGCGCTTGTTGGCCGGCAGGTCGGCGAGATCCGGGCGGTGGCCTTCGCGGGTGTGGATGATGTGGAAGCCCAGCGGCCGCAGCCGCGCCAGCGTGCGTGCGATCGGCGCGATCGGCGCCTGCACGAGCGACAGGTCGTAGCCCATCACATCGACGTAGCCGCCCTCGCCGCAGAAGTCGGTCTGCATGTCGATCACGATCAACGCGGTGTTGTCGGGCCTGAGCGCGCCGTTGTAGGGCCACGGATACGGATCGGCCGCGACGAAGGTCGCGCGCGTGTCGAGGCCGGCCGCGAGGTCCATCGAGCCGGAGTCGCCAGGTCGGCCGGCGGCGGGACTGCTCATGGCGAAGACTCCTTGTGGTTCAACGTGTGGACGAGAGTTCGCCCGGGCTGCCCGCGGCGACGCTGCCGGGCCTGCAGGTCAGCACCAGGATCACCAGCGTGAGCACGTAGGGCACCGTGTTGAACAGGTGGTAGCCCCAGCCGACGCCGATCGATTGCAGCGCCGGGCCGATCGCGCCGGCGCCGCCGAACAGCAGCGCCGCGCCGATGCAGCGCAGCGGGCTCCAGCGCGCGAAGATCACCAGCGCGACCGCGATCAGGCCCTGGCCGCTCGAGATGCCCTCGTTCCAGCTGCCCGGATAGAACAGCGTGAGCGAGGCGCCGCCGAGCCCGGCGATGAAGCCGCCCGCGGTGGTGGCGGCGATGCGCAGCCCGGCGACCGAATAGCCGAGCGCCCGCGTCGCATTGGCCGAGTCGCCGGCCATGCGCACCAGCAAGCCGGCGCGGGTGCGCGCGAAGCCCCACCACAGGAACACCGCCAGCGCGATGCCCACCGGCACCAGCGCGTTGACCTGCAGCGCCGACCGGATCACCGGGTTGTCGCTCCAGTCGCCCAGCGGAATCGCCGGCAGTTGCGGTGCCTGCGGCTGGATCAGCGGCTTGCCCAGGTAGAAGGCGAGCCCGGTGCCGAACAGCATCAGCGCGATGCCGGTGGCGACGTCGTTGACGCGGTCGAGCGAGCACAGGAGCCCGTGCAGCAGCGCCAGCAGCGCGCCCGCGGCGGCGCCGGCCAGCACGCCGAGCCAGGCCGAGCCGGTGAGCCAGGCGCCGCCGAACGAGGCCATGGCGGAAAGAACCAGCACGCCCTCGAGGCCGAGATTGATGCGGCCCGACTTCTCGGTCAGGCATTCGCCCAGGCTCACGAAGAGGAAGGGCGCGCCGACGCGCAATGCGCCGCCGACGATGCCGGCCACGAGCGCGATCCACTGGTCGGAAGTCATAGAGCAACCTCCGCGCTGCGCGCTGCGGTATTCGACTTGGGAGCGGCCCGGCGTCTCATACGGGCTCCTTGGTCAGGCGCGGCTGCACCGCACGCGGCATGCGGTTCTTCAGCAGCGCCTTCCAGTCGATCATCCGCAGCCCCTCGCTCGCGAGGATCAGCACGAAGGCCAGGCCCTGCAGCACCAGAACCGAGGCATCGGGCAGGCCCAGGCGCCGCTGCAGCAGGCTGCCCGCGGCACCAAAGCCGCCGAACAGGATCGCCACCGGGATCACCGCCACCGGGTTGTGGCGGGCGATGAACGCGACCAGGATGCCGGCGTAGCCATAGCCCGCGATCAGCGAGGCGTTGGCATTGGTATGGACCGCCGCGACCTCCACCGCGCCGGCGACGCCGGCGAAGGCACCGCCCAGCCCGCAGGCCGCCAGGATCAGCCCGTTCGCCGGCAGGCCCACCAACTGCGCGGTGCGCGGGTTGCCGCCGACCACGCGGACCGAGAAGCCCGATGCGGTGGCACGCAGCCAGAGCCCCGAGATCGCGCAGGCCACGATGCCGATCACCAGCCCCCAGTGCACGTCGGAGCCGCCAATGCCGCCGATCGCGAGGCCGTCAGCGAGCGAACGGGTCGCCGGCTTGTTGAGGCTGGCCGGATCGCGCAGCACGCCCTCGACCAGGTGCTTGAAAAGCCCGATCGCGATGTAGGCCAGCAGCAGGCTGCTGATGGTCTCGTTGATGCCGCGGTACTGGCGCAGCCAGCCCGCCAGCGCGATCCAGGCAGCGCCGGCGATGGCGCCCGCGATGCACAGCAGCAGCGTGCCCGCGAGATTGGCCGGCAGCGGCAGCGCATAGGGCAGCGCCGCGGCGGCCAGTCCGCCGAGCACCAGGGCGCCCTCGCCGCCGATGATCACCAGCCCGGCGCGCGCGGGAATGGCCACGCACAGCGCGGTCAGCATCAGCGGCGCGGCGCGCTGCAGCGTGCTCTGCCACGAGAACCAGTCGCCGAAGGCCCCCTTGAAGAGAATGACCCAGACCTCCAGCGGACTCACGCCGGCGAACCAGACGAAGACGCCGAAGAGAAGCAGTGCCGCCGCGATGGCGAACACCGGCAGCGCGATCTCTTTCAATGCGTGGCGCATCGTCGGCTCGCGAAGTCAGGTATTCAGCCGACGGAACCTACGACGCCTTCGACCAGGTAGTTCATCTTCTCGAGCTCGAGGTCGGTCTGCTTGAGCGCCTTGCCGGCCGGGATCACGACCACACCCTTGTTGTCCTTCAGGCCGCCCTGGAAGATGTCGAAGCTGCCCGCGAGCATCCTGGCCTTGATCTCGTCGGCGTTCTTCCTGGCCGGGTCCGTGACCATCGGGCCATAGGCCGACATCTTCACGTAGCCTTCCTTGAGGCCGCCGCGCAGGAAGTTCGGATGCGGCTTGCCGGCCTGCGCCGCATCGACCACGGTCTTGTAGGCGGTGAGCCAGTTCCACTCGGCGCCGGTGAGGTAGGCGTTGGGTGCCAGCTTGGCCTGGCTCGCGTGGTAGCCGCAGACCATCTTGCCGCGCTTGGCAGCCGTCTCGACCACCACCTTGGGGCCGTCCACGTGCATCGTGAACACGTCGCAGCCCTGGTCGGCCAGGCTGTTGGTGGCCTCGGCTTCCTTCACCGCCATCGACCAATCGCCGGTGAAGATCACGCTGCAGGTGATGCCGGGCTTGACCGAGCGCGCGCCCATCGTGAAGGCATTGATGTTGCGCAGCACCTGCGGGATCGGCTTGGCGGCCACGAAGGCGATCTTGTTGCTCTTCGTCATGTGGCCGGCGATCACGCCGTTGAGAAACTGGCACTCGTCGATGTAGCCGAAGAAGCTGCCGACGTTGTTCGGGTGCTTGCCCTCGCTCCAGAGGCCGCCGCAATGGGAGAAGCGCACGTCCGGGTTCTTCGGCGCCACGGCCAGGATGTGCGGGTCGAAGTAGCCGAAGGAGGTCGGGAACAGCAGCTTGGCGCCATCCTGCGAAATCATGCCGGTCATGGTCTTCTGCACCGCCGCGGTCTCGGGCACGTTCTCTTCCTCGACCACCTTGAGGCCCGGCATCTTCTTGAGTTCGGCCGCCGCCAGCGCATGCGACTGGTTGTAGCCATAGTCGTCGCGCGGGCCGACATAGATCACGCCGACGGTCAGCGGCTTCTGCGCACGGGCCAGCGCGCTCCATCCACCCAGCGAGGTGGCGGAGGCCAGCGCGGCCAGGGACTTGAGGGAATCGCGACGGTTGAACTGGCTCATGGTGCTTACTCCAGGTGATGGAAGAATCAGAAGGCCGGGGTGTCCTGTCTTGGATACAAGTTGGTGTGCAAAAACCGTACCAGCGCCTTGCCCCCGAAATCAGGCCAACAGGCTCACGTGGGCCGCCACCACGCGCCAGCCTTGTGCGGTGCGCATCCAGGTCTGGCTCTGGCGCCCCGTCCTTGTGCTTCCTTCGCGCCGGAATTCGAGGTTGGCGGTGGCGAAGTCGCGGCCGTAGGTGGTGATGACCGTGCGCAGCACTTCGCGCGCCAGGCCCTGCGAGGGCCGCGCGGCGCGGAAGGCCTGGATCTCGTCGTAGCCGTAGAGGTTCTCGGTGGCGCCGTAGCGCAGGGTGTGCGGGCTGTTCCAGAACAGCTCGTCGAGCACCTCGACCTTGTTGTGGACCAGGGCGTCTTCGTAGCGGTCGCAGGCGGCCTCGACTTCGGCGAGCACCTCGGGCAGGTTGATGGGCTGGTTCATCGTCCCTCCTTCATCAAAGCGTTGCGACCGGCGACCGCACCACGCCGGCCGACTCGAGCGCGGCGGCGACGCGCAGCACCAGGTCTTCGCGCCACGGCGCCGCGATGACCTGCACGCCGATCGGCAGCGCGGGGTGGGCGCCCCACACCGGTACCGCGCACACCGGCAGGCCGATGCAGGAGATCGGCTGGGTCAGCAGGCCCAGGTTGGGACGCACCGGCAGCCGTCGGCCGTTGAGCTCGAACCATTCGGCGCCGATCGGCGTCGCGGCCGAGGGCGTGGCGGCCGCCAGCAGGATGTCGAAGCGCTCGAACAGCCGCGCCACCTGCTCGGCATAGAGCCGCCGCACGCGCTGCGCGCGCGCGACCCATGCGGCCGGCAGCAGCGCGCCGGCCAGGAAGCGGTCGCGCGACAGCGGTTCGAAGTCCTGCGCGCGCGTGCGCAGGTCGGGCAGGTGGAGTGCCGCGCCTTCGGCGTTGGTGATCAGGAAGGCCGCGGCCCGTCCGACCTCGACCATCGGCAGTTCGACCGTTTGGCTGGCGCCCAGCGCCTGGGCCACCGCGTCGACCGCGCTCAGCGCCTCCGGCTGGGCATGCTGACGGAAGTAGCCGCCCAGCACGCCGATGCGCAGCCCCCGTGCGCCGAGCGCCAGCGCCGCGGCCACCGGCTCGGCCGCGCGCTGCGCGCAGCCCGGGTCGCGCGGGCCGGGGCCTTCGGGGCCCTGCATCGCGTCGTAGGCCAGCGCCAGGTCGCGCACCGTGCGCGCGAACGGCCCGAGGTGATCGAGGCTGGACACGAAGGGAAAGCTGCCGGTGCGCGGCAGGCGCCCGAAGGTCGGCTTGAGGCCGAACACGCCGCACAGCGACGAAGGCACGCGGATCGAGCCGTTAGTGTCGGAGCCCAGGGTCAGCGGCACCTGGCCCCCCGCGACCGCGGCGCCCGAGCCGCCCGAGGAGCCGCCCGCGATGCGTGTCAGGTCGTGCGGGTTGTGGGCCGCGCCGACGTGGCTGTTCTCGGTCGTGAAGCCGTAGGCGTACTCGTCCATGTTGAGCGCGCCGACCAGCACCGCGCCCGCGCTCTCGAGCCGCCGCACCAGCGCGGCGTCGTCGCGCGCCGGCATGCTTTCGCGCTCGATCTTCGATCCGGCCAGGGTCGCGAGGCCGGCGATGTCGAACAGGTTCTTGACCGCGAACGGCACGCCCAGCAACGGCAGCTCGCGCGTGCGCGCGCCCTGGTCCGAAGCCAGCGACGCATCGACCTGCGCCGCGCGCCGCAGCGCGCGCGCGCGAACCACTTCGGTGAAGGCGTTGACACGGGCGTCGGTGGCCTCGATGCGGTCCAGGCTGGCCTGCACCAGCGCGACCGCGCCGACCGTGCCGGCGCGCACCGCACCGGCCATCGCCGACGCATCCTGCCGGAGCAAGTCCGAAGCGTTCATGCCTGCGTCTCCCGCGGCGCGACCGGCGAGAAGCTCAGCGCCGGCTCGTCGCGCTCGCCGAGCGGCACGGCGTCGACCAGCGCGGCAAACTCCGCGGCCAGCGCGAAGTAGCGCAGCACGCCGGGCCTCTGGTCGGGCCTGAGCTTCAGGCCGAGCATGGCCGCCGATGCATCGACATAGGCTTCGATCTCCGAAGGCGTCATGGCGGGACTCCTAGCGGCGCACTTCGCGCTGGAAGATCTCGAGGCTGAGCTTCTTCATGGCGACGAAGCTCGCCGAGCTCAAGGTCTCGAGCGTGCGCGGCCGCTCGTCGCGGTAGTCGAGGATCTCGGCCACCTTGGTCGGCCGCTTGGTCAGGAGCAGCACCTGGTCGGCGAGGTACACCGCCTCCTCGAGGTCGTGCGACACCAGCAGCATCGTGGTGCCGGTCTTCATGAACACCTCCTGCAGCTTCTCTCGGATGAAGAGCGTCATCTCGAAGTCGAGCGCCGAGAACGGCTCGTCGAGGAACAGCACCTCGGGGTTGGGCGCCAGCGCCCGCATGATCGAGGCGGTCTGCTGCTGGCCGCCCGAGAGCTCGTAGGGATAGCGCTTGAGGTCGAATTTGACGTCGAACGAAGCCACCAGCTCCGCCATGCGCCGGTCGACTTCGGCCTTGGAGCGGCCTTCCAGCTTGAGCGGATAGGCGATGTTGTCGATGGTGCGCATCCACGGGAACATCGCCTCGCGGTAGTTCTGGAACACGTAGCCGATCTTGGTGTCCTTGAGCGACTTGCCGTCGAACAGGATCTCGCCCGCGTCGATCGGGATCAGGCCCGCGATCATGTTGATCAGCGTCGACTTGCCGCAGCCGTTGGGCCCGAACACCGAGACGATCCTGTGCTTCGGGATGTCGAGGTCGAAGTTCTGGTACAGCGGCCAGCCCGCGAAGTGCTTGGTCAGCCCGCGGATGGTGATGTGGGTGCCGGCCGGGCCCGGGGTGAAGACCGGCTTCGGCACGTCGGCGTACACCGGGCCGTTGATGACGTTCTCGACGCTGGCTCTCATCTTCCGCTCCAGTGCACGATGCGGCGCTCGGCCACGAGGAAAAGGATGTTGAGCGCATAGCCCAGCGCGCCGGCCGCGAGGATCGAGGCGTACATGTCCTTCACGTTCATCACCTGCTGCGAGTTGATGATGCGGTGGCCCAGCCCGCTGTCGGAGCCGATGAACATCTCGGCCACGATCACGATCACCAGCGCCATCGACACCGCCGAACGCAGCCCGACGAAGGTCGGCTGCAGGCTCTCCCAGACCAGCACGTCGCGAAAGATCTGCCAGCGCGAGGCGCCCATGACCTTGGCCGCCATCACCCGCTGCTTGCGCGCGTTCATCACGCCGTAGGCGCTGTTGAAGACCACGATCAGGAGCGCGCCGAAGGCCGCGATCGCCACCTTGTTGACGTCCGACACGCCGAAGATCATCAGGAACAGCGGGATCAGCGCCGACGAGGGCGTGGAGCGGAAGAAGTCGATCAGGAACTCGACGCTGCGGTAGGCGCGCTCGTTGCTGCCGAGCAGCACGCCCAGCGGCACGCCGACGATGGCGGCGATCAGGAAGGCCTGCAGCGTGCGCCAGACCGTGACCGCGAAGTCGGTCAGCAGCGCGCCGCCGGCCAGCCCCGAGACCAGGGTGAGCAGCGTGTCGCCCGGCATCGGCAGCAGGATCGCCTTGATGAAGCCGAGCCGCACGGCCAGGTCCCAGACGATGAACAGCACCACCGGGCCGATGAAGGGCAGCGCCTTGACCCAGTGCGATTCGCGCGGCGGCGCGGCGTCGGCTCCGGTTGCGGGGGGCGACCAGGGCGCCGTGCCGGACGAGGGCGTCGTCATGCCATCAGCCCTTGTAGAGCATCGTGTCGACCATCAGGCGCGACGAGAAGATGCCCTTGTCGGAGAACAGGTCGAAGAACTTCTGGAAGTACGCGATGTCGCCGGGCGTGAACTCGTTGTACATCGTGTAGGCCGCCAGCGGCACCTCGCCGGTCAGCGGCCCCTCGATCGCGGTGTAGCCCTTGAGGTACTGGCGCGCCTCGGCCGGCTTGCTGCGCACGAAGGCCACGCCCTGGCCATAGGCGGCGATGAACTTCTTCGCCGCGTCGGGATTTTTCTTGATCAGCGCCGAGGTCAGCGAGGCCGAGCCGCCGAACCACGGGGCCATCGGATCGCCCAGTACGTATTTCGCGATCACCCCGGCCTCGAGCACACGGGTGCTGCCGTTGAGGCGGCCGATGGTGCCGGTCGGCTCCAGCGTGTAGCAGCCGTCGACCTGGCCGGCCGCGAGCGCCGCGACATGCTGGCCGATCGGCAGCTCGACCACCGTGGCGCCCGTGGCGCCGCCGCGTTCGAGCACCGCCTTGGCGAGCGTCACGTTCTGGATGCCGGGGCCGGAGGCCACGCGCTTGCCCTTGAGGTCGGCCATCACCTTGGCCGTGCTCGCGGTCGGCACCAGCACCTGGTCGAGCACGTTCCGCGCGTTGCTCGGGTTGGAGCAGAAGATCTTGAAGCTGCCCGGCGCGGCGATCTCGCCGATCGCGATGTTGGCCGAGCCGGTGCCGTTGGCGCTGCCGTCGCAGCGCTCGGCCAGCATCGCTTCCATGATCTGCTGCGCGCCGGCATAGCGCTGCACCTCGACGTCCAGCCCGGCCGCCTTGAAGTAGCCCAGTTCGACCGCGGCGTAGAACGGCAGGCCGGCCGCGATCGGCCAGTAGCCGATGCGGATCCTGGGCGCGCCCTGGGCTCGCACGATCGCGGGCGCGGCGAGCACCGCCAGGCCGGCCGCACCGGCCTGCAGCAGTTGGCGCCGCGAGGCCGGCGTGGCGAGAGTCAGGGGTTTCTTGCTGTGGGCCATGGCGTACTCCGGATGAAAAGTGGGAAGGGGTTCAGGTCGCGGCCGTGCTGCGCCCCGCGATGTAGGCGCGCCAGCCGCCGAGGGCGGTGATGTCGTCGGCGCCGGCCACCGCCAGCGCCTCGCAGAGGAAGCCCTGCACGCTGCGACCGTCCGCCAGCACGAGGCTTCCGATGCCCAGCGGCGCCGGGATCAGGGCGACGAAGCTGCCGTAGTGGGCCAGCGGCATGTCCCAGATCTCGATGGCGATCGCCGCGCCCTCGCCGGGCGCCACGCGCAGCAGCCCGGGCTTGGGCGGCACGGTGCCGGGCAGCGCATAGAGCCGGTAGTCCGACGCCGTGTGGGTCGCCGCGACCAGACGGGCGCCGCGCTCGGTGAGCTGGCTGTTCAGCGGCATGCCCGACAGGTGGGCGCCGACCACCGCCACGGCCACCGTCGGCGGCTCGGCAAGCACCGGAAGCGGCTCGGGCGCGGGCAACGGCTCCCGCGTGGCGCCGAGCGGGAGCCCGGTGGCGTGGTGGAAGCGCTGGCCCAACTCGGCCAGCTGGAAGTCGCTGCCGGCGCGGCCGATCAGCGTGATGCCGAAGGGCAGGCCGTCGTCGCGCAGGCTGGCCGGCACCGAGATCGCCGCGTAGTCCAGCAGGTTCACGAAGTTGGTGTATTCGCCCAGCTGGCGATTGAGCGCCACCGGGTCGGCCCGCATCGCCTCGATCGTGCAGTGGGTCGGCGCGGTGGGCACCAGCAGCACATCGATGTCGCTCCACATCGCCGCGGCGCGCTGGCCCAGCGCCTGCAGCTTCGTGCGGGCATCGACGAAGTCGGCGGCGCTGTAGCCGCGCCCCTGCGCAAGGATGCCGCGCACCGGCTCCATCACCTCGCTTTCGTGGGCATCGAAGAATTCGCGCACCGCGGCGTAGCGCTCGGCGACCAGGGCGCTGTCGTAGAGCAGCGCGGCGGCTTCGGCAAGCGGCGCGTAGTCGATCTCGACCGGCGTGCCGCCGAGCGAACGCATCCGTTCGATGGCGCGCGCGAAGGCCTCGGCCGACCGGGCGTCGCCGAAGAAGTTCAGCGCCGACGGGACGCCGAAGCGAAAGCCCGCGGACAGCGGCCGGGTCTCCAGCGCCAGACTGCGCCCGAAGGGATCCTCGGGGTCGTAGGCCATCGCCGCGTGCAGCACGCGCGCTGCGACCGCCACCGTGCGCGCAAAGATCGAGACGCAGTCGACGCTCTGCGCCGCCGGCACCACGCCGCGCGCACTCAGCAGTCCGCGCGAGGGCTTGAGGCCGACGATGTTGTTGAGCCCGGCCGGCACCCGGCCCGAGCCGGCGGTGTCGGTGCCGAGGGCGAAATCGGCCTGCCCGGTCGCCACCACGTAGGCCGAGCCCGAGCTCGATCCGCCCGAGACGTAGCGCGCGTCGAAGCTGTTGGGCACCGCGCCGTAGGGCGAGCGGGTGCCGTTCAGCCCGCAGGCGAACTGGTCCAGGTTGGTCTTGCCCAGGAGCGCCGCACCGGCATCGAGCAGCCGCTGCACCACCTGGGCGTGTGCCGTCGGGGTGCGGGCGAAGGCCGGGCAGCCGGCCGTGGTGGGCACGCCGGCGACGTCGATGTTGTCCTTGGCGGCGAAGCGCAGGCCGGCCAGCGGGCCGGTGGCAGCACCGCCCAGAGGCGCCGCGAAGCGCGCGATCCACGCCGCCGCGGCCCGGGCCTTCACCTGTTCGTCGGCCGCGCCCGTGGGCGGGGCCTTGTCATGCACCATCATCAAGCATCCTGTCTTGTGTACAAGATGCCTTGCAAAGGATGTGCCAGGCCTTCGCAAGCACGGGCGGATGCGCCGCGGTTCTCCCGGGCGTCAGGGCGCGTCAGCCGCGCTGAGTCTGTCGCGCTTATTGCGCTGCGCGAAGACGGCCTGACAGGCCTTCGACCTTGGGCACGTTGGCCTGCAGCACCTTGATGCGGTCCGGCCCGCTCGGATGCGTCGAGAGGAAGCCGATCGCGCCTTCGCTCTTCGATGCCTTCGCCATCTTGGTCCACAGCGACACCGACGCCTTCGGGTCGTAGCCCGCGCGCGCCGCGAGTTCGAGACCGACGAGATCGGCGTCCGTCTCATCGCTGCGGCTGAACTTGAGCGTGATGAGCTGGGTGCCGGCCCGGGCCGCCAGATCGCCGGCCTGGCCGAGACCGAACAACTGCGCCGCGATCGACAGCGCCGCCCCCGTTCCCGCGTTCTTGGCAAGCCGCGCCCGCGCATGCTCGCGCAGCGCGTGCGCCATCTCGTGGCCCATGACCATCGCGACTTCGTCGTCGCTGAGCTTCAACTGTTCGAGGATGCCCGTGAAGAAGGCGATCTTGCCGCCCGGCATGCAGAAGGCGTTGATCTGCTTGCTGCCGATCAGGTTGACTTCCCACTTCCACGACGCGGCACGCGGGTTCCATTGCGCCGTGAAGGGAGTGATCTTCGAGGCGATGGCCCGCAGCCGCTGCAACTGGGCATTGCTGTCGGGCGCGAGCGCGCCCTTGGCCTGAGCCTGCGCCAGGATCTGGTGGTATTGCTGGACGCCGGCGCGCTCGATGTTCTCCGCAGGCACCAGGTTGCGCGCCACCGACGCCTCGCCGACGTCGACCTGCGCCAGGGCGGGCGATGCGGCGGCAGCGCCCGCCGCCAGCAGGAAGGCGCGGCGTCCGCGAGCGGGAGCGGATCGAAAATCGCAGAGCAAACACATGCGGGAATAATAAGCAGCCCCAACGAACCTCTCTCAATGTCCGCACCATCGGCTGACGAAGCCCCACCTTCCCTGCCCTGGCGCGACGCGCTCAAGGTCTATCTCGAACCCGCAACTCTGCGCATGCTTGCGCTGGGCTTCTCCGCGGGCCTGCCGCTGCTGCTGGTGCTCGGCACGCTGAGCTTTCGCCTGCGCGAGGCGGGGGTCGATCGCACCACCATCGGCTTCCTGAGCTGGGTCGGGCTCGCCTACGGCTTCAAGTGGGTCTGGGCGCCGCTGGTGGACCGGCTGCCGATCCCGCCGCTGACCACGCTGCTGGGCCGCCGCCGCGGCTGGCTGCTGCTGGCGCAGATGGGCGTGATCGCAGGACTCGCCGGCATGGCCTTCAACGACCCGCGCGACGGCCTGCCGCCGCTCGTGTGGTGCGCGCTGCTGGTCGCCTTCTCCTCGGCGACGCAGGACATCGCCCTCGACGCCTTCCGCATCGAATCGGCGGCCACGCGCAAGCAGGCCGCGCTGGCCGCCGCCTACCAGACGGGCTATCGGCTGGCGATGATCTGGGCCGGCGCGGGCGTGCTCTGGGTCGCGGCATGGGCTGAACTGCCCGGCCTCGCGGGCTACCAGAACAACGCCTGGAAGACCGCCTACCTCGTGATGGCCGCATCGATGGCGGTGGGCGTGCTCACCGTGCTGCTGTCGCCGGAACCGGTGCGCGCCACGCTGCCGCAGCCGAAGACCGCCGCCGCCTGGTTGGAGAGCGTGCTGGTCGAGCCCTTCGCCGACTTCATCCGCCGCTACCGTTGGCAGGCGGTGCTGATCCTGTCGCTGATCGCGGTCTACCGGATCAGCGACGTGGTGATGGGCATCATGGCCAACCCTTTCTACGTCGACATGGGCTTCACCAAGGACGAGGTCGCCACGGTCAGCAAGATCTACGGCGTGGTGATGACGCTGGTCGGCGCCTTCGTCGGCGGCGTGCTGTCGATGAAGCTCGGCGTGATGCGGGTGCTGATGCTGGGCGCCGTGCTGAGCGCCGCCAGCAACCTGCTGTTCGCCGGGCTGGCCTCGCGCGGGCACGACCTCACGGCGCTGGTGCTGGTGGTGTCGGCCGACAACCTGGCCGGCGGCATCGCCTCGGCGGCCTTCATCGCCTACCTGTCGAGCCTGACCAACATCAACTACTCGGCCACCCAGTACGCCCTGTTCAGCTCGCTGATGCTGCTGCTGCCCAAGTTCATCGCCGGCTATTCGGGCGTCTTCGTCGACGCCTTTGGCTACCAAGCCTTCTTCATCGGCACGGCGGTGATGGGGGTGCCGGTGCTGCTGCTGGTGGCGCTGGCGTCGCAGGCCGCCAAGCGCGGCAAGGCCGATGCGCCTGATTCGCCCTAGGCGCCCTGCCCTGAGGCGCCCGGCCGCAGGGTCCAAGCCCTGACCGACCGCGGTGGATCGCGCCCAACTGGTAGGCTGTCGTGTTTCAGCCATCGCAACGTGCCCACCGTGACACCTTCCCGCATCCTCCCCTTGCAGATCAGCGCCTTCACCGCGACCTCGGCCGTCGGTGTGGGCAAGGCCCCGCTGCTCGACGCGCTCGAGCACTCGCGCAGCGGCCTGCGCGCCAACGACTTCGGCGCCTCGCCGCTGCCGACCTGGATCGGCCGCGTCGACGGCCTCGAGGCGCTCCGGCTGCCCGAGGAACTCGCGGCCTGGGACTGCCGCAACAACCGCCTGGCCTGGCTCGGGCTGCAGGCCGACGGCTTCAATGAAGCGGTCGCCGCCGCGCGCGAGCGCTACGGCCCGACGCGCATCGCGCTGGTGCTCGGCACCTCGACCTCCAGCATCGGCGAGACCGAGGCCGCCTACACGCAGCTGGTCGACGGCGCCTTCCCCGCCGCCCAGCAGCGCCCCATGGTTCACACGCCGCACTCGCTCGCCCTCTTCGTGCAGCAGGCGCTGGGCCTCGAAGGCCCGGCCGAAACCATCTCCACCGCCTGCTCGTCGAGCGCCAAGGTGTTCGCCTCGGCCGAGCGGCTGATCCGCCTCGGCCTGGTCGACGCGGCCGTGGTCGGTGGCGTCGACACGCTGTGCGGCAGCGTGCTGTTCGGCTTCAACTCGCTCGAACTGGTCTCGTCCGCGCCCTGCCGCCCCTTCGATGCCGCACGCGACGGCATCAGCCTCGGCGAAGCCGCGGGCTTCGCGCTGGTCGAGCGCGGCCGCGGCCGGCTCGAATTGCTGGGCTATGGCGAGGCCAGCGACGCCCACCACATGTCCACCCCGCATCCCGAGGGCCTGGGCGCCGAGAAGGCGCTCGACGACGCACTGGCGCGCGCCGGCCTCGCGGCCGACGCCATCGACTACATCAACATGCACGGCACCGCGAGCACCAAGAACGACGAGGTCGAAGGGGCCCTGGTGACGCGCCGATTCCCCGACACTATCCACGCCAGCTCGACCAAGGGTTTCACCGGCCACACGCTGGGCGCGGCCGGCATCGTCGAGGCCGTGATCAGCCTGCTGGCGATCGAGACCGGCCTCAAGCCGGGCACCGTCAACACCACCACGCTCGATGCCGAGTGCGGACCGCAGATCAAGCTGCAGCCCGCGCGCGGCGAGGTGCGCTACGCGCTGAGCAATTCCTTCGGTTTCGGCGGCAACAACTGCTCGCTGGTCTTCGGCAAGGGAGCCGCCACATGACGACGAACAAGACCCCCACGCTCTACATCGAAGGCCCGGCCTTCTGGGCCGCGACGCTGCCCGGCTGGGAGATCGCCAGCGCCGTGTTCCGCGGCGAGGGCACGCCGGCCGACCCGCCGGCCAAGCGGCCCTCGCCGCAGCTGCTGGCGCCGGCCGAACGCCGGCGCGCCCCCGACACCGTGGCGCTGGCGCTCGAAGTGGCCGCCGCCGCCGTGGCCGGCTCGGGCCGCAACGCGGCCGACCTGCCCTGCGTCTTCGCCTCGGCGCATGGCGACCTGGGCATCAACGACTACATGTGCGGCACGCTGGCGGCCGATCCGCTGCTGCTGTCGCCGATCAAGTTCCACAACTCGGTGCACAACGCCGCGGTCGGCTACTGGACCATCGGCACCGGCTGCATGGCGGCCAGCAATTCGCTCGCGGCCTACGAGAGCAGCTTCGCTGCCGGCCTGCTGGAAGCGGCGGCGCAGTGCGCCGCCGACCAGCGCGCCGTGCTGCTGGCCGGTTACGACATGCCGGCCGTGGGCGCGCTGGCCTCGGTGACGACCAGCCGCGAGATGCTGGCCGTGGCCCTGGTGCTGTCGCCCACGCGCACCGAACGCACCGTGGCGTCCTTCGAGTGGTCGCTGGCCGGCGGCGCCCTGCCGGCGACGCGGGCCCGCTGCGCCGCGGCACGCGCGCTGGAAGTCAACGCGATGGCCGACGCCCTGCCGCTGTTCGAGGCGCTGGCGCGCGGCGAGTCCGAGTCGCTGAGCCTGCCGCTGTCGGCCACGCTGTCGCTGCAGCTCCAGCTGCAACCGGAACTGCAGCTCGAACCGCAGGACTGACGCCCCATGGACGCGAGCCGCCCCGCACACGATGTCGTGATCATGGGCGGCGGGCTCGCAGGCCTCACGCTGGCGCTGCAACTTCGCCAGCGCTTTTCCGAGATCGATGTCGTGGTGCTGGAGCGCCGCACGCATCCGGTGCCGCACGCGACCCACAAGGTGGGCGAATCATCGGTCGAGATCGGCGCCCATTACTTCGATACCGTGCTCGGCCTCAAGCCGCACCTTCATGGCGCCCAGTTGCGCAAGTTCGGCTTCCGCTTCTTCTTCAGCGAAGGCCGGCGCGACGTCGACCAGGTGACCGAGATCGGCGCCAGCCGCTACCTCTCGGTGCCGAGCTACCAGATCGACCGCGGCATCTTCGAGAACTACCTGGCCCAAGAGGCCGGGCGCCAGGGCGCGCGCTTCATCGACCACGCGACTGTGCGCCGGATCGACCTGGCCGACGATCCGCGCCGGCTGCATCGGATCGAATGGTCGCGGGGCGGCGAGACGCTCGAGATGCACACCCGCTGGCTGGTCGACGCCTGCGGCCGAGCCGGCCTGCTCAAGCGCAAGCTCGGGCTCGAGCAGGCCAACGCGCACGACTGCAACGCGGTCTGGTTCCGCATCGGCGAGCACATCGCGATCGACGACTGGTCCGACGACCCGCACTGGCGCACGCGCTGCTGCGAACCGCCGTCGCGCTGGCTGTCGACCAACCACCTGGTCGGCGCCGGCTACTGGGTCTGGCTGATCCCGCTGGCCTCGGGCTCGCATTCGGTGGGCATCGTCGCCGACCCGCGCCTGCACCCGCTGGAGCGGATGGACACCTTCGACAAGGCGATGCTGTGGCTCCAAACCTGGCAGCCGCGCCTCTTCGATGCGCTCGACGGCAAGCGCCACCGGCTGCAGGACTTCGCCTTTCTGCGCAACTTTTCCTACGGCTGCAAGCAGGTGTTCTCGGACCGGCGCTGGGCGCTCACAGGCGATGCCGGGCTGTTCCTCGACCCCTTCTATTCGCCGGGCAGCGACTTCATCGCGGTGGCCAACACCTACATCTGCGACCTGGTCGGACGCGACCGCGCCGGCCTCGCGCTGGCGGCGCGGGCCCAGCTCTACGACCAGATCTACCACTCGTTCTACGAGAGCACGCTGGCGCTCTACACCGACCAGTACCCGCTGTTCGGCGACCCCGAGGTGCTGCCGGTGAAGGTGATCTGGGACTACAGCTACTACTGGGGCGTGCTGGCGCAGATCTTCTTCCAGCGGCGGCTCACCGACCTCGCCCTGCTGGGCAGCCTGCGCGGCGAGCTGCAGCAGGGCCAGCGCCTCAACGTCGCGGCCCAGGCCTTCTTCCGCGACTGGTCCGCCGTGAGCCACCGGCGCAATCCGGCCGTGCTGCTCGACCAGGCCGCGCTGCCGTGGTTCGCCGAACTCAACCGCAGCCTGAACGACACCCTCGACGACGACGCCTTCAGGCACCGCATGCGCCAGTCGGTGGACCGGCTGAGCGCCCTGGCCGGCGAGATGCTGGCCCGCGCCAGCCGCGACCACCCGGGCCTGGACGGCGGCGCGCTGTCCGCGCTGCTGGCGCAGGCGACCGCACCCGCCGGCGCGCCGCCCGGGGCCCTTCTTTTCGCCGCCGGATGAAACCGCCGGCGGCAAGGTTTACCCAACTTTACGAAGCGTTCAAGCCTGCGCCACCCCGCAGGAGGAAGCTAGCCCCCTGAGTACAACCACCGTGGCACACCGCGCGGAGACACCCCGAATGAGCACCCCGCAACTCCTGATGATCGAAGACGACACCCGCCTGGCGCAGATGGTGGGCGAATACCTGACGCAGTCGGGCTTCGGCTTCTCCCACGCCGCCGACGGCGCCAGCGGGCTCGAGATGCTGCAGCAGCGCTCGCCCGACCTCGTGATCCTCGACCTGATGCTGCCCGACACCGACGGCCTCGAGGTCTGCCGGCGCATCCGCGCGCTGCCGGGCGGCCAGGCCAAGGTGTCGGTGCTGATGCTGACCGCCAAGGGCGATCCGATGGACCGCATCATCGGCCTGGAGATCGGCGCCGACGACTACCTGCCCAAGCCCTTCGAGCCGCGCGAGCTGCTGGCGCGCATCCGCGCCGTGCTGCGCCGCCGCGGCGAAACCGCGAGCAATTCCGAGGGGCCCGCCGTGATGCGTTTCGGCACGCTGGACATCGACCGCAACGCGCGCACCGTCACGGTGGGCGGCGCGCCGGCCGACCTCACCTCCTACCAGTTCGACCTGCTGGTGGCGATGGCCGAGCGCGCCGGCCGCGTGCTCACGCGCGACCAGATCATGGAAGCCGTGCGCGGACGCGAGCTCGAGGCCTTCGACCGCTCGATCGACGTCCACATGGGACGCATCCGGGCCGCGATCGAGGTCGACGCCAAGAACCCCAAGCGCATCCTCACGGTGCGCGGCGTGGGCTACGTCTTCGCCAAGCAGCAAGACTGAATACATGGCCCCCACGCTCCTCACTTCGTGTACTCGCTGCCCCCCGAGGGGGCCCAGTCCGCCTTGGGGCGGCCCGGCGGCGGACATGGCCCCCACGCTCCTCACTTCGTGTACTCGCTGCCCCCCGAGGGGGCCCAGTCCGCCTTGGGGCGGCCCGGCGGCGGACTGACATGCTCCTCAATCTCTACCGCCGCCATCTCTACGTCCGCGTCTGGCTGGCGGTGGTGGCGGGCGTCTTCATCCTGACCCTCACGGCCAACTGGATCGTGCGCGAGGCCGCCGAGAGCGAGCGCGAGCGGCTGGCGCCGGTGCCGCGCGAGGTCGTGGTGCTCGATTCGCAGGACCGCCGCATCGGCAGCGGCAAGGCCATGCGCGTGCCGGGCCAGGGGCTGGAATTCGACGTCACGCTGAACGACGGCCGGACGCTCTCGCTGCAGGTGGCGCCGCGCGACCGCGGCCCGGGCGGGCCGCCGGGCATGTCGCCCTGGCGCACGCCTTTCGGCCTCGGCTGGATGGTGGCGCTGGTGGGCGTGGCGGTCGCACTGGGCGTCTACCCGATCGTGCGCCGGCTCACCAAGCGGCTCGAGGCGCTGCAGCGCGGCGTGCAGCGCTGGGGAGAAGGCGACCTGTCGGCGCGCGTGCCCGAAGACGGCCAGGACGAGGTGGCCGATCTTTCCAGCGGCTTCAATGCCGCCGCGGCCCGCATCGAACAACTGGTGCGCTCGCACAAGTCGCTGCTCGCCAATGCCTCGCACGAGCTGCGCTCGCCGTTGACGCGCATCCGCATGGGGCTCGAGCTGATGGGCGAGCGGCCCGGCCCGGCCGCGCGCCAGGAGATCTCGCGCAACATCGCCGAGCTCGACCAGCTGATCGACGAGATCCTGCTGGCCAGCCGGCTGGACGCCAAGGAAGCCGACATGGGCACCGTCGAGACCGTCGACCTCACGGGCCTCGCGGCCGAGGAATGCGCGCGCGTCGACGCCGACCTCGAAGTCAGGGAAGGCACCGACAGCGACGCCCTCACGGTGCGGGGCGTGCCGCGCCTGCTGCGCCGCGCGATCCGCAACCTGCTCGAGAACGCGGGCCGCTACGGCGCCGGCGAGACCAGCGTGGAGATCGGCAGCCGGGCCGGCCAGGCCGAGATCCGCGTCAACGACCGCGGCCCGGGCGTGCCGGCGGCGCTGCGCGAGCGCATCTTCGAGCCCTTCTACCGCCTGCCGGGCGCCAGCGAGCGCAACGGCGGCGTCGGGCTTGGCCTGGCGCTGGTGAAGTCGATCACCGAGCGCCATGGCGGCAGCGTGCGCTGCGAGGACCGCCCCGGCGGCGGCGCGAGTTTTGTAATCACCCTCCCGCACTAGGCTCGCCCCCAGGTTGGCTCACTTCGTGTAGCCGCCTCGAGTCGCTGCCAGAGGCAGCGGCTCTTCGGAGCCGTCCAAGCCTGCGCAGGCAGGCTTGGAGCCGCGGCTCCTCAGCCCC
>NZ_JBFUCI010000032.1:0-27690 GCF_056405335.1 Variovorax sp. P1_H12_2 | reverse complement strand
GCTGCGGACCGCCCGATCGCCTCGCCGGCGGTGCGCAGGCGCGCCTGGGAACTCGGCGTCGACCTGAAGGACGTCGCGGCCAGCGGCACCGCCGGCCGCATCGTGCACGCCGACCTCGAAGCGCACGTCGCCGCGCATGGCGCGCGGCCGCCGGACCGTGCGCCCGCCACGGGCAACGCCGAACGCAACGACCTGCAGGCGGTGCCCGTCATCGGCCTGCGCCGCCGCATCGCATTGCAGATGCAGGAATCGAAGCGTCGCATTCCGCATTTCAGCTACGTCGAGGAGGTCGACGTCACCGAGATCGAGACCCTGCGCGCAGCGCTCAACACGAAATGGAGCGCCGAGCGGGGGCACCTGACCTTGCTGCCCCTGCTCATGCGCGCGACGGTGCTGGCGGTGCGCGAGTTCCCGCAGGTCAACGCCCTCTTCGACGACGAGGCGGGCGTCGTCACGCGCCACGGCGCGGTCCACATCGGCATCGCCACGCAGACCCGGCACGGCCTGGTCGTGCCGGTCGTGCGGCACGCCGAGGCGCGCGACCTGTGGGCCATGGCCGCCGAAATGGGGCGCCTGGCCGAAGCCGCGCGGGGGGGCCGCGCGACGCGCTCGGAACTGAGCGGCTCGACGATCACCCTCAGCAGCCTCGGCGCGCTCGGCGGCATCGTGTCGACGCCGGTGATCAACCGTCCCGAGGTCGCCATCGTCGCCGTCAACCGGATCGTCGAGCGCCCGGTGTGGCGCGGCGGTGCCGTCGTGTCGCGGCGGTTGATGAACCTGTCGTCATCGTTCGACCACCGGGTGGTCGACGGCATGGACGCTGCGCGGTTCGTGCAGGCGATGCGCACGATGATCGAAGACCCTGCGCTGCTGTTCGTCGAGTAGTGCGCTTCACTTTGGCGGCGGGGTTGGATCGCGCAGGGCCATGGGGTCTTGAACCGATCTTGAGTTTCCGGGAATGAACCGGTCGACCAGCGCCCTCCGAACAGGAATTGGGCGACGTCGTTTTTTTGAGCCATCCACGAGGAGAACGAGGCATGGCATGACCCCAGGCGCATTCGTCGGAGCGGTTCTCGTCGTGCTTGCCACGATGATGCCTGCGCATGCCCGCACCGAAGCCATGGGCGGGGGGCCGTCCCACCGTGGCGTGTCACGCCCACCGGTCGCGAGCAACGCGCTGTCTTCCGACGAGGGTTCGAGCAGCGTGAAGACCGACGCTGCGGCCAGCCCTGGAGGGGCGATCTACACCCCTTTCGTGGAGGGGTCCGAATCCAGCAGCCCGCATGCCGCCGCGACGCCATCCTCGAAGGCCGAGGCCCCGGACTTGAGCCTCACGGTCGTCGCGGCGCTCGCTGGCGTCGCCGTGTTCGGGTACATCCTGCGTCGCGCCATGGATGCCCATTGAGGGCTCCGTCGCTACCGCACGCGCCAATCGAATGCCCCGCCTTTGCCGACCTGCCTCCATGGGTATTGAACCGATCGTCCGTTGCCGGGAATGAACCTGTCCGGTCGGCAAGCGCCGTCCGGGTCCGTGTTTCAACCCGCTTGGAGGTCACCATGAACATCCCACGGTTGTCGACCGCCCGTCAGTTTCGCATCGGTCGCGCTGCCGGCGCCTGCCTTGCCGTCGCCTGCGGCGTCGGCTTCGGGGGCGTCGAGGCCGCCGCAGCGTCGAACCAGCCACCGCCGCCGTGCCATCCGAACCCGCATGCCAAGGCCGACAGCGAGATCGTCGAGCATCGCGGGGATGTGCGGCATCTGCCGGATCCATTGAAGGATCGGTTGGAGGCGCTGGCCGAGCGCCCGCATTCGGCGCTGCCCATCCAGGCGTACGCCGAAGCCGATCAGCCGAGCCAGCTGTTCCAGTACTACGTGCTCGACACGACAGGCTTCGAGCCGAATCCGTTCACGAAGCGGTTCCCGGGTGTGAACGACCAGGTGCAACTGACTGCGACCGGATTCGACTGCGGGCTGTCCACGATCGGTGCCGTGCGGCTGGTGGTGGAGCCCAAGCCGGACCTGCCGACCGACCCGACCGACATACGCGCGTTCATCGACATCTTCACCGACCTCTCGGGTCTGTTCGTCATCAACAACGAAAGCGGCTGGTACGAAGGCTGGATGATCCACGATCTGCGCGTCGCGCCCGTGGCTGCGCCGGCGGCCGCCGCCAAGCAGGCGTTCGGCACGATCACGCCGGAGGACGCCGCCGCGCTGAAGGCGATGGGCGATGGCCACAACGTGCCGGGCCAGTTCTTCACGATGGACGGGCGCGATGTGCATCTTCCAGGCGCCGACGACCGGTTTCCGAGCAGGCAGACCAACGTCGTGCCGATCCAATTGAGCATGGGGGCGTACAACTGCCTGCAGCAAAGCGACTGCCATGCCTACTGGGAATTCAACTACACGACGAACTGGGTCCACCCGACCTATGAATTGCCCTTCACCGGCGGCCTGCCGGGCAGCTTCGAGGCAGGCCAGCTCGGTGCACTGGCGTCCATCGTGCCGGGGTCGGGCCCCGCTGGCGTGAAGAACAATCCCGTGACCTACGGCGACAACCCCAACACCCTCGGCGCGCTGACGGGCAGCGGCCCCCGCGACCCTGACAGGTTCGACGGAGAAGCCGATGCACAACGCGAGTACCGGATGCGCTTCATTCCGAGCGGCCTGGCGCACGAGATCTATCTGGACATCTACGAACGGGTCAAGTCCTTCGAGCCGGGTGTGCCGTTCCCGCAGCGCTTGTACGACGCCTATGCGATCGAGGTCCAGCGGGTGGACGCCAATGGCGACGGTGTCATCTCGGCCGTGGAAGGCGACGTCGACACGGCCTCCGATGGCTTCACGGACAACGCGCGGCTGTTCCTTCCGCCGACCTCCTTCAACCGCTTCGCGGTCACGCGCGAGATCAATGACGGGATGCTGGCGCCGCGCTTTGCCCCGAGCCAGAGGGCCTGGGTGTTGAGCGGGAGCCAAAAGGTGGTCCAACCGGCCGTGCCCGCGTCCGAAGGCCGCGATGGTGATGACCGTTGACGTTGCCGCGGCCCACCTCGAGCGCAAGGGAGTAGAGTCTCTGAACACCTCACAGCACGAGCCTTCCATGTCGAGCATGCCCCGCGATGCCGTTCGGACGCAGGATGAGGAGTCGCCGTTGGCCGAACGCGCCGAGGCCCGTCTGGTCGGCCGAACCGCGAACGGCGAGTCGCAAGCGTTCGAGCAGCTGTACCGCGCCTACCACCCGCGACTCACGCGTTTCCTGGGCCGCGTGACGAGGCGGCCCGGTCTCGTCGGAGAACTGCTGAACGACACGATGCTGGTCGTCTGGAACCGGGCCGGAACCTACAACGGCCACTGCAAGGTATCGACCTGGATCTTCGCCATCGCCTACCGCAAGGCCATCCAGGCACTGAGCCGCCTGGACGAGCCCGTGCAGGACGAGCGCGACGACGATCATCCCGCGCCTCTGGAGGCCGGTCCCGAGTACCATGCCGCGCAGTCGCAAATGCGCGCGGTGCTCGCGCAAGCCCTGGACCGCCTCTCGCTCGAGCAGCGTGCGGTGGTCCATCTCACCTACTTCCACGGCATCGGCTGCCGCGAGATCGGCGAAATCATCGGCTGCCCGGTCGACACGGTGAAGACGCGCATGTTCCACGCACGGCGCAGGCTGAAGACATTGCTGTCCGGCCGGCTGGAGGATTGGCTGTGAGCGGGCGGGTGGTGCACCTCGGCACGGACTTGCATCAGAAGGTGCAGGCGCTGTTGCCGTGGTATGTCGGTGAGAGTCTCGGCGCCGAAGACCGCCTCAGCGTCGAAGCCCACATCGCAGAGTGCCCGCGCTGCCAGGACGAGCTGGCTTGGGAACGAAGGTTTCAGGCCGCCTATGCGGACATCGACGCCCCGGGCGGTGATGTCGACCAGGGATTCGCGCGCTTGCAGGAGCGCATCGCCGGCGCCGTGGTGCAGCGGCGACGCGTTGGCTTCCTGGCGCGGCTGAAGGATCGCTGGCGCGAAAGCCCGGGGTGGACGCGCTGGGCATTGGCGGCGCAGTTCGCTGTGGTCGGGGCGTTGAGTGGCTTGCTGCTCCTGCCGCTCGCTCCCGAACGGGGCTTCCGGGCACTCGGCGGCTCCGCGGCAACACCTGGCGACAGCGGCAACCTGATCGTGAGGTTCCGGCCCGACGCCACCGAACAGGAAATGCGACGTGCGCTGCGTGACAGCGAGGCCCGGCTGGTCTACGGCCCGACCGCCACCGATGCCTATCTGCTGGCCGTGCCGGCTGGCCTCGAAACGGCGGCGGCAAAGCGGCTGCGCCAGGAAAGCTCGGTGTTGCTCGTCGAACCGCTCGACGGTCGGGCTGCGCCATGAAGTTCCTTCTGGTCGCGTGGCTGCTCGCTCTCGCCGCGGTCCAGCCGCTCGCCCGCGCCGCGCCGGCCGATCAGACGGCGGCATCGACTGCCGCCGGCCAACAGGTGCTGCTGTTGTTGCGACTTCCGCCGGAGCACTTTCGACCCGAGAGCGCCTATTCGGGCGGCTATGGCGACGGCCCGGCGCACGGCGCGCGGCGCCGCGTGGCTGCGGCGCTGGCACGCGAACACGGGTTGACGCTGCTCACCGACTGGGCGATGCCGCTGCTGGGGGTGGACTGCTTCGTGTTGGCGGTGCCTGATGACCAACTGCCCGAACGCGTGGCGCAGGCGTTGTCGCGCGACCCGCGCGTCGCCTGGGCCCAGACAATGAACGTCTACCGGACGCGCGGCCACGACGACCCGCTGTACGCGCTGCAGCCGGCGGCGCAGGCCTGGCACCTGTCGGATCTGCATGAGACCTCCACCGGCCGTGACGTGCGCGTCGCCGTCGTCGACAGCGGCGTCGACGCGGACCAACCTGACCTTGTCGGTCAGGTGGCGTTGAAGGAGAACTTTGTCCTCGGCCATCCCGACCTTCCGGAGCACCACGGCACTGCGGTCGCTGGCATCATCGCCGCGCGCGCCGACAACGGCATCGGCATCGTGGGTGTGGCTCCGAACGCCCGCCTGCTGGCGCTGCGCGCCTGCTGGCAAGAGAGCAGCCAAGCGACCCTGTGCACGAGCCTGAGCCTTGCCATGGCGCTGCACTTCGCCATCACGCATGAGGCGGACATCATCAACCTGAGCCTCGGCGGCCCGCCCGATCGCCTGCTGGGCCGGCTGCTGGACGTGGCGCTGTCGCGCCGCATCAGCGTCATCGGCGCCGTCGATCGAAGCCTGCCGGACGGCGGGTTTCCGGCCTCACATGCCGGAGTCGTGGCCGTCGCCGACGACTCCGGCGGTCCGGCCTTCCTGGGTGTCCTGGTCGCGCCGGGGCGAGATGTGCCGACCACGCTGCCCGGTGCCCGCTGGGACCTCGTATCGGGCTCGTCCTTTGCCGCAGCCCACGTGGCGGGGCTGTTCGCCTTGATGCGCGAGCGGTCGCCTGCGCACGCGGTGCCGCCCTCCATCGCCAGCGTCGTATCTTTTCCCGGCGGAAGAATCGACGCTTGTGCCACACTGACCCGCGTCGCAGGCTCTGGTGCCTGCGTCCGCACCGTGACGCGCTCCACGACACCCCTCAACGTTCGTCAGTGACATGCTGACCGCCGGTCTGCGTGCCGCGCTCTGCACCTCGCTATTCCTTGCCTGCGGCGTCGCGTCCGCACAGACCGGCGGGAGCGTCGCGTTCTTTTCGAACTATCTCTACCGCGGCGTTTCCCTCAGCGACGAACGGCCCACGCTCAGCCTGAGCGTCACCCACGACGATCCGAACGGCTGGTTCGGCGGCGCATCGCTCACGGGCGTGACGCTGGGTCCGGACCTCCGGCGGCAGCTGCAGGTGCTCGGCTACGCCGGGTATGCGGGCCGGCTTTCGGATCGCCTCGGCTGGGAAGCGGGTGCCACCGCCGTTCACTTCGGCGCTGACTCGCGGTACGACTACGTCGAGGCGTTCACGGGCCTGAGCGGCGAGCGGTGGAACATGCGGCTGCACTACGCACCGGACTATTTCGGCAGCGGCGCACGCACTGCCTATGGCGAATTCAACGCCGGTCTGCCGCTCTCGCCAATGACGCGCGCGACGGCCCACGTGGGCGCCCTGATGCGGGTCGGCGGGATTTCCACCGAAGGCGGACGCCTGACCCTCGATGGGAGCCTTGGGCTGGCCGTCGCGCGCGACGCGTGGGAAGTGCGACTCGACTGGATCGCCGGCGGCCGCAGCGCGGTCTACCCGACCGCCTATGGGCGCGCGGCCGGTAGCGCGCTGGTACTGAGCGCGTCGCTGGCCTTCTGAATCGCCGGCGAATGAACCTTTTGGCCTCGGCGTGGAATACACCGAGCCCAGCCCGAAAGGAATCGCAAATGAGTACCTATCGCCTGAAGTTGTACGGGCTCGCTTGTGCGAGTGCGCTTGTGTTGGCCGCCTGCGGCGGCGGCGGAAACTCCAACGGCAGCATGGTGGTGCCGGGCGCCGGCACCGGCATGAACACCGGTATGAGCACCGGTATGGCCGCGGCCACCGGCATGAGCTATGTCGCAACCAACCTCGTGTCCGATCTCTCCGGTGCGAACAATCCGTACGGCAGTGCCAGCACGGACCCGCATTTGCTCAAGGGATGGGGCGTGGCCTTCAACCCGACGGGGTTCGTCTGGGTGACGAGCAACGGGACCTCGACCTCGACGCTCTACGACGGCAACGGCACGCCGCAATCGCTGGTGGTGGCGATTCCGCCCGGCGCCGCCGGCAGCGCGATGCCGACCGGCATTGTCTTCAATGGTCATCAGGACTTCATGGTCACGCAAAACGGCAAGTCCGGTGCAAGTGCCTTCATCTTCGCTGGCGAAGCAGGCACGTTGTCGGGCTGGTCGCCCACGGTCGACATGACCCATGCCGTCAAGGTCTTCGACGGCGGGGGCGCGGGGACGGTTTACAAGGGCCTGGCGCTCGCCAGCGCAGGCGCATCGGACGTGCTGTACGCGGCGGATTTTCACCACGCGGCGGTCGACGTGTTCGACTCGAACTTCGCGAAGGTCGGCGTCGCAGGAGGCTTCGTCGATTCGGCATTGCCACCCGGCTACGCGCCATTCGGGCTCCAGGCGATCGGCGGCCTGGTCTACGTCAGTTACGCCAGGCAGGACGCGTCGGCGCGCAATGAGGTCGCAGGCGCCGGCCTGGGCGCCGTCGACGCCTTCGACAGCGCCGGGCACCTCGTCAAACGGCTCGTTCCGGTCGGCAGTGCGCTCAACGCGCCGTGGGGCATGGCCATGGCGCCGGCCAACTTCGGTCCCTTCAGCAACGCATTGCTGGTGGCCAATGCCGGGGACGGGAAGATCAACGCGTTCAACCCGGAGACCGGCGCACTGATGGGTACGCTCTCGATGATGGACGGCAATCCGATCGCGATCGATGGCTTGCGCGGCATCGCGTTCGGAAACGGGATCAACAACCAACCTGCAAACACGCTGTTCTTTGCCGCGGGGCCCGGCGGAGGAAATCACGGTGTCTACGGCCGCATCGATAACCGCTGACACCTTGTCCGTGAAGGAGAAAATCACCATGAAGCGCGCAGTTGCTGTATTCATTTCCGCCATGTCACTGGCCGTCAGTCTTTCCACCCTGGCAGCCGGTGGCGGTGGCGGTGGTGGTGGTGGTGGTGGTGGTGGCGGTGGTGGTGGCGGTGGCGGTGGAACCGGAATGGGCGAAACGGCCAATCCGGATCCCGACTTCAGGGCGGGAATGGCAGCAGTCAGCAAGGAGGACTGGCCGCAAGTCCTGGCGCACATGACCGTCTACACCCTGCGCAGTCCCGGCGACGCTGACGCCTGGAACGAACTCGGCCACGCGCACCGCAAACTGGGCGACATGCAGGCCGCGCTGAGCGACTATGACAGGGCGCTGAGGATCAACCCGAAGCACAAGGGCGCGCACGAGTATCTCGGCGAGGCCTACCTGCAGATGGGCGATCTCGGGCGGGCCGAGCAGGAGTTGAAGGTACTCGATTCGCTCTGCTTTTTTCCGTGCGAGCAGTACACCGACCTGAAAACGGAAATCGCGAAGTACCGGAGCCAACACGCGAAGACGGGACCGTGACGCCCGAGCGGGAGGGCGCTTCGCCGCTGGCGCGAGTCAGACCGTGCTGCTTTCGGAGGCACCCTGTTGCAGGCCACGCCAGGCAACGATTCCGCTCGAAGCCAGCACGGTTTTCCACAACATTTTCCACAGCGGCAGGGGAGAACTCCGCGCCTGAAAGCTCGCCCCGGCATCAGCCGGATCTATCAGCGGGATTTGCCGCGAGCGGTCTTCCTGTGGCTCTCGGCACGCGCCGTGTCAGTCCCCGCCAGGGCGCTGCCGCCATTCGCCTGGTCGAGCCACAACAGGGCGTCGACATAGGACATGAACCGGTTGAGGTACTCCGGCGACAGGTCGCGCATCAACGTGAGTGAGCGATGCACGAGGTGGTGCGAGTTGAGAGGCCCGGCATTCTGCGGCATCTTCGCGAGTGACTGCGTCAGCCGTCGATCGGCACTGAGCTTCGACCAGGTGCTTCTGAAGTACCTGAGCGTCTTCAGCTCGGCAGGGGAGGAGAGACCGGGCGCAGCGTCGCGTGCCGCCGCGCCGTCCCCGTGGGACGACGGATGCCGGCCGACGTGGTCGACGAGCTCCGCGAGCGGCCCGCGACGCGACGGGCCTTGCACCGTGGTGGTCTCGTCTTCCGTGCACCTCGCCCTTTCGAGATCCTCGCCATACGCCGCCAGCAGCCTGGCCAGCTTGTCGTCCAGGATGCGTCGCGCGGCGCCATGGTGGGTGGCCGCCCGTTGGGCCAGCGCCTCGATGAAGCGAAGGCGGACGGGATCGAAGCGATGATCGCCGCGCTGGCGCCAGGCGTCGATCATCGCGCCCGGATCCATGTTCAGGACCGTCGGCGCCGCGCCGCTTCCACCTGCCTCGCCGCTGCTCACGGGGCGACAAGCTTGTTCGACGGTCGCGGCGTCGGCGCCATTTCCACGCGCCGGTTCTTCGAACGTCCGTCGGCATCGGCATTCGACGCCACCGCCTGCTCGGAACCGAAGGCTGCGGCAAAGACCGAGGCCGATGGGACGCCTTCCTCGATCAAAGTCCGGGTCACCGTCAAGGCCCGCTGGGCCGACAGCTCCCAGTTGTCGGCGAATCGACGGTTGCCGTCGCGCACCTGCCGATCGTCGGTGAAGCCGCTCACCATCAGGATCTCGTTGCGGGCCTGGAGGTAGGCGGCCAGCGGTGCGGTCAGGCTCTTCAGCAGTTGCCGGCCATCGGGCTGCAATTCGGCGGAGTTGACGGAAAACAGCACGCTGCCGCTGATGCCGATGCGCCCGTTGTTCAGCGTCACCCGGCCCGCCGCCAGGGGCCCGGCCAGGGCTTGCTCGAGCGCCTGCAGCCGTTGCGCCTCCACCTGCCGCTGCTTGACTTCGGCTTCCAACCGGGTCGCGAGTTCCAGTTGCATGCCGATCACGCACACCAGGATCAGCACGAAGGCCCCCAGCAGCCCCGACATCAGGTCGCCGAAGACGGCCCAGACCGGCACTGTCGGCTCCAGGCCGGCGTCCATGTCCTCGGTCATCACGCTTCGCTGCCCACGGCTGCCCGGCTGCTGGCGAGCTGCTGCAGATCCTCGACGATCTGCTTTTGCGACATGATGCTCAGGTCGATGACTTCTCTCGCCTGCGTCACGTAGTAGTCCAGTTGCTCGTCGCTGCGTGCGATGGACTTGCTGAGCGCGCCCTCGATGCGCTGCAGATGGGTCACCAGCTTGTCGTTCGACTGACTGAACAGCTGCACGCCGAAGCCGAACGCTTCGCCCAGGCTCGCCACTTCGACGGCGCTGCCGGTGATCTGTGCGGCGACCTCGGCCATCTTCCCGGATTCCGCGTCGACCTTCTGCGTGAACCGCGTGCCGACACGGTCCAGCAGATCCGCCGACGCGGCGACCAGCGCATCGATCGCGGCGCGCTGTTCGGTGGAGGCATGGTTCACGGCGCCGAGCAGGGTTTCGAGGGTTTCCAGGATGCGGCTGCGTTCCTCCAGCATCGCGTTGTCGCGGGCCATGCTGTCAGACAGCTTCTGGCGCAATTCGGCGATCACTTCGGCTGCGGCGCGGGGGGCTTCCGAGGCGGTTTGCATGAGCTGAGCGATCTCGGCGATCGTATTCTTGGCGTGCGCTGCCGCCTGGGCGGAAATGCCGGTGGCGGTCTCCGCCAGCGTGTGGCAGATCTGCTGCTGCTGGCGCTCGGTGCGCGCGCCCGCCTGCTGCCATTCCTGCTGGAGCGACACGGCCATCGTCTCGAGTGCCTGGGTCCAGGCCGCCAGCCGCTGCTGGTCTTGCGACGCCATCTCGATCTGCAGGTCTGCATGCGCCTGGTCCACCGTGCGCAGCAGCGAAGCCGAGTGCTGCTCGAAGGTCGCCGCCGCCGCCGCCAGCGCGCCCTGTGTGTCCCGCGACAGGTTCTCGCTGACGCGCTCCTGCTGCGCCAGGGCGCTGCGCCAGGTGTCCGACACGTTGCCGACCGTGGCTTCCAGCCGGGCGGAGACGTCCCCGATCAGCGATGCCGAGCGTTGCTCGAAGGTTTCGGCGAAGTGGTCGAGCGAGGTGCGCAAGTCCTGGGACTGCGCCTCGCTCGCGCGCTGGTGCCCGACGAGCGCGGTCTTCCAGAGGTCCGCCACGGTGGTCGTGGTCGCCTCGAAGCGGGTCGACAGTCCGTCCAGCTGCCGCTGCACGCTGTGCTCGACGGTGTCGTGCAGCGAGGCCGCTTCGCGCGCGATCCCGGCCATCGTGGCTTCGACGACCGGTTGGATCGTCGCGCCGGCAGCGCGGGCACTCTCGGTCAGGCTGTCCTGCAAGGATCGGCCGACGGAGGAGGCCAGGCCTGCATACACGGCCTCGGCCTTGCTGTGGAAGCTGTCCTGGCCGGAGATCAGGCGCTCGTTCAACGCCTGGCCCTGCCGTTCCATCGTCGCCATCATGGCCTGCAGCCGATCGACCAGTTCGGGCAACGCCTGGCCCTGCCGCTGTAGCAGCTTGAAGGACTCCTCGCGCTGATGGGCCAGCGAGAAGACGCGCAGGGTGGTCGCGATCCGCGTGTCGAGCAGTTGCGCCGTCTGCAGTCTGTCGCGCCGGCACAAGGCGGAGACGAGGCCGAGCATGGCGGATGCGGCCACGCCCGCGAGCGAGGTGCCGAAGGCCAGCCCCAGTCCCTTGACCGGGGCGGCCAGGGAGGAGCGGATGGCCTGCAGGTCCGACGCACTGTCCAGCGCAGTGCCGGTGCCGTTCAGGGTCACCACCATGCCGAGGAAGGTGCCCAGCATCCCCAGCAGCACCAGCAGCCCTGTCAGGTACGGCGTCAGGGCCGGGCCGGGCAAGCCGACGCGCTCGCCCTCGATGCGCAGGCGCACCGCGTTCTGCAGGGAAGGGTGCAGTTGATCGAGCCAGTGGCCCAGGCTCGGGGGGGGATTCGGCATGTCCGCCACGGCGCGTGCCAAGGTGGAGGTGGCCTGGTGGAAACGGTGCAGTTCCAGCGCGCCCATCAGGTAGAAGGCGCCGATCAGCACCGTGATCGCCAGTGCCAGCGGGTTCGTGCCGATGTACCCGACGCCGACCCAGCACACGGCGGCCAGGCCCACGAAGAATGCGGCGTGATGAAGAAATCTGGTCATGGGGACTTTGGTTGGCTCGTTCGAAGGGCTTCGAGCAGCCCTTCGACCGGTTGAAATCGAATATCCAGTTCGGCGAGCAGCACGCCTTGCATGTCCTTGGCGAAGACGTCCAGCCACTTGCCGGGCTGGACCTCACCCTCGGGCTCGTCCGGGGACGTCGCCTGATCGGCCCGGCGCAGGCGCGCGAAGCGCTTTTCGAGCAGCGCGGGCACGGTCGACAGCAGGCGCTGCTCGTGCCCACCCAGCACCTGCTCCATGACCGCATCGACGGCTGCAAGCCGGGCCATGGCAGGCGATCCGGCCGCCAGCCTCGAACGCAGACGGCCGCGCAAGGGGCCGATGCCCGCTTCCATCGCCTGTTGCCTGGCGACATAGCGCCGACGGTATTGCGCGAAGTCGGTGGACGTGTCCATGGGGGTGGCGATGGCCTTCACCAACGCGGTTCGCACGCGCGTGCATTCGGCTTCGTCGGCACTTCCGAAAGCCCGTGCGCCGGAGGTCGGAGTTGCCGGACTGCCGTCCAGCGCCGCGGACAGCGAGATGGCGTCGGTCCAACTGAGCCAATGACTCAATCGATCCGCGAAAGCCTGTTTGGATTCCGGAACGTCGGTGTCGGCCAGTCGAGCGAGCAAGCGAATGAGCGCCGAGCCGGTGAGACCTGTGCGCCGTGACACTTGCACCATACTGGGAAAACCGAGCATTTTACATCGGCCGCTCCCCGGGATGGCCTGTGCCCCGCGCGCCGGGTGGGGGCGGGACGTAGACTTGGGCTCGACGACGGGCCGGCGTCGGCCCAGGATCGGCCAAACGACCGGCTACCTCAACTCGACATCGCTCTTCCGGACCCTCCATGCCCAACTTCCCCCACGACATCTACACCGAGCCTTCCGACCTGGATGGCGCAACGCTCGCCAATCTCGGTCCATTGCGCAGAATGGCCGGCCTGTGGCGGGGCGAGAAAGGCGTGGATGTCAAACCCAAGGCGCAAGGCCCGAAGACGCAGGTCTACGTGGAGCACTATGAGCTGCAGCCGATCGACCCGCAGACCAACGGCCCGCAAGTGCTCTATGGCCTTCGCTATCACACCTCCATCCACAAGCCCGGCCAGACCAAGATGTACCACGACCAGGTCGGCTACTGGTTGTGGGAGCCTGCCACCCTTACCGTCATGCACACGCTGGCCATTCCCCGAGGCCAGATCGCGATGGCCAGCGGCAAGGCGAGCGCAGAGGCGGACCGCTTCGAACTCACGGCCACGCGCGGAAGTCTGGTGAACGGCATCGTGTCCAACCCCTTCATCGAGCATGCCTTAACCACGCTGGAGTGGCGTATCGAGGTCGCCTTCAATGCCGACGGAACCTGGTCCTACGACCAGGACACCGTGATGCAGATACAGGGGCTGGCCGAACCCTTCCACCACACCGACCGCAACACGCTCACGAAGGTCGGCGAGCCGTCGCCGAATCCGCTGGCGATGCGGGATTGAGTGCAGGTACACGCGGCGATTTCCTACATAGAGAGTGCATTGAGGCCATTCAAGCTTCGCTTCCTCCAACCCACGACACGATGAAGCATGACGGAACCAGGAAACCTCGAGGATGAGGAACTGCTCAACCGGGCCCATCAACTGCGCTTGCTGGCACTGCGCGGCCACTCCGAGGCGCGGGGCTCTGCCCGCGCTCACGAAGTCGAGGTACGGCGTCGTTTCGGAGTGGCCACGACCCTGAACGCACCACTCGACCCGGCCCCGGCGCGCCGCCGTCCGTTCTGGCGCTTCTGGTGACCCTTGGGGCTGCCGGGCGACACAAGCGCCGGCGCCCGCGACAAGCGACCAGGTGGCGGGCGTCGGGCTCGGCGCTGCGGTCCGATGAGGCAAGGCAAGCCGGTCGAGGCACGCGGATAATTCGCGCACACCCCCATTGCAGCAGCGAGAAAGAAAGAGCATCCATGCGTTCATCCCAACCTGCCGGCCACCTGATTGTCGAGTGCCTGATCGAGCAAGGCGTCGAACTGGCCTTCGGTGTCCCAGGAGAGAGTTTTCTTGCGGTGCTCGACGGATTTCATGTCTACGGCGATCGCATTCGCTTCATCGTCAACCGCCAGGAGGGCGGGGCGGCCTTCATGGCCGAGGCGCACGGCAAGCTGAGCAATCGGCCCGGCGTGTGCTTCGTGACCCGCGGTCCCGGCGCCACCAATGCATCGATCGGCGTGCACAACGCCTTCCAGGATTCCACGCCGATGGTGCTGTTCGTCGGCGATGTCGGCAGCGACTTCCGCGACCGCGAGGCCTTCCAGGAGGTCGACTATGCGAGCTTCTTCGGGCCCAGCACCAAGGGATTCGCGAAGCGCGTGGAGCGCATCGACGATGCCGACCGCATTCCCGAATACGTGGCGCGTGCCTTCGCCACCGCGATGAACGGCCGCCCGGGCCCGGTGGTGCTGGTGCTGCCCGAGGACATGCTGCGCACGATGACCTCCGCCCGGCCACTCCAGCGTGTCGAGCCGGTGGCGGCGTGGAGCGACCCCGGCGCACTGCGAACCTTGCGCGAACTGCTGCTGAAATCGCAGCGGCCCCTGGTGATCGCCGGCGGAGGCGGCTGGACCCCGCAGGCGGCGCAGGCGCTGCAGCGCTTCGCCGAGAACTGGAGACTGCCGGTGGCGAACGCCTTTCGCTTCCAGGACACTTTCGACAACCACCATCCGCTCTACGCCGGCGACGTCGGCATCGCGATCAACCCGAAACTGGCCGAGCGCGTCCGGCAGAGCGACCTGATCCTCGCGATCGGCCCGCGCCTGGGCGAGATGACCACCGGCGGCTACACGCTGCTCGAAGCGCCGAAGGCGAAACAGACGCTGGTGCACATGCACGCCAGCGCCGAGGAACTGAATCGCGTCTACCAGGCCGACCTGGCGATCAACGTCGGCATGGCCTCGGCCGCGCGCAGCCTCGAGGTGCTGAGCGCACCGACCGAGTTGCCATGGGAGGCCTGGACCGCGGCGGCCCATGCCGACTACCTCGCGAACCTGGAGCCGCAGCCGCTGGCCGGCCTGCCCGCCGACTCGCCGCGCGGTGCCGTCGACATGGTGGAAGTGGTCCGGCTGCTGCAGAAGCACCTGCCGCCCGATGCGGCGATCACCAACGGCGCGGGCAACTTCGCGAGCTGGGTGCACCGCTACTTCCGCTACCACGGCCTCGCCAAGGGCCACAAGACGCAACTCGCGCCCACCAGCGGCGCGATGGGGTACGGCGTGCCGGCGGGCATCGCGGCCAACATCGCGACCGGGCGCGTCGCCTTCACGATCGCGGGCGACGGCGACTTCCTGATGAATGGGCAGGAGCTTGCCACTGCCTCGCAGCATGGCGGCAAGAGCATCGTCGTGCTGCTCAACAACGGCATGTTCGGCACCATCCGCATGCACCAGGAGCGCGAGTACCCGAACAAGGTGAGCGGCACCGCGCTGCGCAACCCGGACTTCTGCGCGCTGGCCCAGGCCTACGGCTATGCCGCCGAACGCGTGACCGAGACCTCCCGGTTCGAAGGCGCGCTGCTGCGCGCGCTGGCGGCCGAGACCGGCACGCTGATCGAGATCCCGCTCGACCCCGAAGTGATCACCACCCGCGGCACGCTGAGTGCGATCACGAAGGCGGCCGAGGCGCAGGCCGCCGGCCGCTGAGAAAAGGCAAAAGGCAAAAAAAAGCCGGCAGGTGCCGGCTTTTCCGAGGCAAGCGCGCGAGGCGCTTGCAGGCTTACTTGACGTGCTTGCCGATCAGCGAGGCCAGTTCGAACATCGACACTTGCGCCTTGCCGAAGATTTCCTTCAGCTTGGCGTCGGCGTTGATGTTGCGCTTGTTGGCCTTGTCCTGAAGGTTGTTCTTCTTGATGTAGTCCCACAGCTTGCTCACGACAGCGGTGCGCGGCAGAGGCGTCGAACCGACCACAGCGGCGAGCGCCGGGCTGGGGGTCAGGGCCTTCATGAACGCAGCGTTGGGGGTGCGCTTCTTGGCGGGAGCAGCAGCCTTCTTCGCGGGAGCAGCCTTCTTGGCCGGAGCGGCCTTCTTGGCGGGCGCTGCCTTCTTCGCAGGAGCAGCCTTCTTTGCCGGTGCAGCCGCCTTCTTGGCCGGAGCGGCCTTTTTCGCAGGAGCTTTCTTGGCCGGAGCCTTCTTTGCAGTTGCCATGGTTGATTTCCTTTTTTGGTTGGACACTTTCACCAATGAAAAGCAGTGTCTCCATCGGCATTGCGGATGCTAAAGGAGAAGAAACGCGTTTCCAAGGGAAAAAGCGACTTTTTCATTGGGGGCTGTTGTTTTTTCAGAGGGGAGAAAGCAGTGGCTTTCTCCAGCGAGAGGCTTCAGCTGCGGCGCGAAGGCCATGTCGCGAGTACCACGCCGAGCAGCGCGAGCGCAAAAGCGACCACTTGCGCAGCCGCCAGTCCCTCGCCGAGCACCAGCACACCGACCATCGCGGCGCTCACCGGCAGCATCACGGTGAACACGCCCGCCTGCGAGGCGGGCACGCTCTTGAGACCGGTCATCCAGAGCCACACCGTCCAGATGCTCGCGGCCAGCGCGTAGACCAGCAGCAGGGTCCAGATGCCGATGGACACCGAGCTGAAGTCGAAGCGCAGCGCGAACCAGATGCCGAAGGGCGTCGACAGCACGAAGCCCCAGAGATTGATCAGCGAGGAGATGCGCTTGGGCCCGAGCCGGCCGGTCAGCGACTTGCCGATCACCGCGTAGGCGGCCTCGCAGAGCACCGCGCAGAACACCAGCAGGTTGCCCAGCCAGGGCATCGAGGCGCCGGCCCCGGCGTCGGCATGCGCGGCCGCCGGCGCCGGCGCCAGCGCGAGCAGCCCGATGCCGAGCGCGGCGCAGGCGATTGCCAGCGCGACGCGCGTCGTGATGCTTTCGCGCAGGAACACCCGGCTGCCGATCGCCACCACTGCCGGGATCGACGCCATGATCACGCCGGCCGACACGGCACTCGTCAGGCTCACGCCGAACAGCATGCAGATCGAGAACAGGAAGTTGCCGAGGAAGGATTCGAGGAACACGAGCCCGCGTGTGCGAGCGGTCATCGATGGCTCGCCGGCCGGCCGCCGCAGCCAGTGCGGCATCGCCAGCGCCGCGATGCCGAAGCGCAGCCAAGCCAGCAGCAGCACCGGAAAGGCGGCCACCAGCGGTTTGGAGAGGGCGACATAGCTGCCGACCAGCGACATGCTCAACGCGAGGCAGCCATAGGCCACGAGGCGGCCGGATGCGTGGGATGCGGTGTTCAATAGACGGGTGCCGTTCCGAGGATTGATTCGATGATGCCCGATTCCCATGCCGCCGCCGCCGCGGCGCCCCGCCATGTCTTCGTCTACGGGACCCTGCGCGCCGGCGGCAGCAACGACATTGCCCGCTTCGCGCCGCCGCCCGAACGGGTCGCCGATGGAGTGATCGCCGGCACGCTGTACGACCTCGGCGCCTATCCGGGCGCGGTGCTGGGCGGCGAGGGCAGGGTGCGGGGCGAGATCTACCGGATCACGCCGGCGCTCGAAGCGCAGCTGGATCTGCTGGAAGATGTGAAGCTCGACGACACGGGCGAATACATCAAGCGCGAAGTGCGGGTGCGCGTGGCCGAGGCGCAGCTTGCCTGCCTGGTCTACGAGATCCATCCCGGTCGCATCGCCGGCCGTGCGCCGATCGCCAGCGGCGACTGGTTTCGCCGCGATTGACCTGGATCGGCATGTCGGTTTTCACGCGCGAAAAACTCGCTTCGCATTGTGAAATTGCGGGCTGCTGCGCCGCAATAAAATTTCTCAATACAAGAAAAATAATTTCGCATTGAGAAAAATCGTCGTAAGTTATTGATTTCATTGGCTCAAAAATATGTCTTCTATAAGACATAAGAGTCGCCGCCTGACTTACAGTAACTCCCACGACGCGACAGCGCCACCTCTCAATCAACCCTCGGAGTGACCATGCCCCAGACCCTCACAGAACAATTGAGCCGCGAACAGCAGATTGCCGCCCTCGAAAAGGATTGGGCGACCAATCCGCGCTGGAAGGGCGTCAAGCGCGGCTACAGCGCCGCCGACGTCGTGCGCCTGCGTGGCTCGCTGCCGATCGAGCACACGCTGGCCCGTCGCGGTGCCGAGAAGCTGTGGGAGAAGATCAACGGCGGCGCCAAGAAGGGCTACGTGAATGCCTTCGGCGCGATCAGCGCCGGCCAGGCGATGCAGCAGGCCAAGGCCGGCCTCGAGGCCGTGTACCTGTCGGGCTGGCAGGTCGCCGCCGACGGCAACACGTCCGAAACCATGTATCCGGACCAGTCGCTCTACGCCTACGACTCGGTGCCGACGATGGTCCGCCGCATCAACAACACCTTCAAGCGCGCCGACGAGATCCAGTGGGGCCGCGGCGTCAACCCCGGCGACAAGGAATTCATCGACTACTTCCTGCCGATCGTGGCCGACGCGGAAGCGGGCTTTGGCGGCGTGCTCAACGCCTTCGAGCTGATGAAGAACATGATCGCCGCGGGCGCCGCAGGCGTGCATTTCGAAGACCAGCTCGCCGCGGTGAAGAAGTGCGGCCATATGGGCGGCAAGGTGCTCGTGCCGACGCACGAGGCATGCGAGAAGCTGATCTCCGCGCGTTTCGCGGCCGACGTGATGGGCGTGTCGACCATCGTGCTGGCTCGTACCGATGCCGAAGCCGCGAACCTGATCACCTCCGACCATGACGCGAACGACAAGCCCTTCCTCACCGGCGAGCGCACGCAGGAAGGCTTCTACCGCGTCAAGAACGGCCTCGAGCAGGCCATCAGCCGTGGCGTCGCCTACGCGCCGTATGCCGATCTCGTCTGGTGCGAAACCGGTGTGCCGGACATCGGCTTCGCCCGTGAATTCGCGCAAGCCGTTCACGCGGCCTGCCCGGGCAAGCTGCTCTCCTACAACTGCTCGCCATCGTTCAACTGGAAGAAGAACCTCGACGACAAGCAGATCGCATCGTTCCAGGAAGACCTCTCGGCGCTGGGCTACAAGTACCAGTTCATCACGCTCGCGGGCATCCACATCAACTGGTACAACACCTTCCAGTTCGCGCATGCCTATGCCAACGGCGAAGGCATGAAGCACTACGTCAACATGGTGCAGGAACCCGAGTTCGCTGCGCGTGACAAGGGCTACACCTTYGTGTCGCACCAGCAGGAAGTCGGCRCYGGYTACTTYGAYGAMGTSACCACSGYGATCCAGGGCGGCWMRTCSAGCGTSAMSGCGCTGACCGGCTCKACCGARGAAGARCAGTTCCACTGAGACCCGAGGGTCTCTGATTCATATCCCCGCGTGAGCCTCTCACGCGGGGATTTTTTTCGTCCACGCTTCCCGGTGGGCTCAGTCGGCCACGCGCAGGTCGCGCACGCCCCGGCCCAGGCGCTGGCGCAGCAGCGCGCGCAGCGTGACGCCTTCGGCATAGCCCACCAGCGTCGCGATCTGCTCCAGGCTCCTGTCGCTGGTCTTCAGCAGATGCACGGCACGCTCGACCCGCAGGTCCTGGAAATACGACAGGGGCGTCTTGCCGAGCACCTGCTGCAGCCGGCGCGCCAGCGTGCGCTTGCTGGTGCCAGCGGCGAGCGCCGCCTCGTCGAGCGAGAAGCCCTCGGCCAGCCGGCCGCGCGCCCAGCGTTCGAAGCGTTCGACGGTCGGGTCCGAATGGCTCAGGTGGTCGGTGATCACGTAGGCGGACTGCGAGGGGCGCGAATCGACGATCAGGTACTTCGCCACCAGCGAAGCCAGTTCGGGACTGGCCTGGCGCACCAGCAGCAGCGCCATGTCGACATGGCTCAGCGCCGCGCCCGCGGTGAGGAAGGCGCCCGAACTCACCAGCATGCGGGACTCCTCGAGCCGGACCGCGGGGTAGCGCTGTCGGAACAGGGTCGACAGCCACCAGGTGGTGGTGGCGCTCTGGCCGTCGAGCAGCCCCGATTCGGCCAGCACGAAGGTGCCGATGCAGGCCGCGGCGATCCGGACGCCGCGCGCCGACTCGTCGCGCAGCGACGCCGTGGCGTCCGCGATGTCGCGGCGCTGCAGCGCGAGCTGGAGCCCCTCGGGCATCTTCTCGCCGATCGCCGGGATCACGGTCCAGTCCGGCGTGCGCATCCGGTCGGCGGGTTGCACCGGAACGCCGAGTCCCTGCGAGGTCCGCACCGTTCTTCGCATCCCGACCAGCGCGACGTCGAAGGGCGGCTGCGCGAAGCCGAGCATGCCGGCGAGTTCGTTGGCGGTGCCGAAGACGTCCTGCACCGTCGCCAGGCCGGTATCGAACACGCCATCGAGTGCGAGGATGTTGACTCTCATGGCAATAACGATAGCAAAGATGTCAAAAATGCCAATAGAGCAAATCCGCGGCCCGGCCTAGAGTGACCCACGGTCGTCGCAATCTCGCGCCACCGCATTCACCGGAGATCCACATGATCAAGTACGCACTGTTCGCCCGCCTCGAGGCCAAGCCGGGCAAGGAAGCCGAGGTCCAGCAGTTCCTCGAAGCCGGTCTGGCGATGGCGCGCGAAGAGAAGACCACGCCGATCTGGTTCGCACTGCGCCTGACGCCGGGCACCTTCGGTATCTTCGATGCCTTCGAGGACGAAGCCGGCCGCCAGGCCCACCTCTCCGGGCCGATCGCCCAGGCCTTGATGGCGAAGGCGCCGGAGCTGTTCGCCAAGCCGCCGTCGATCGAGCCGATCGAGGTGCTGGGCCTGAAGAACGCCGCCGCGGCGAGCTGACGCCGCAGCGGATAGAATCGCCGGCTCAGACTCCGTACCAACAAGAGCGAGAAAGGCACCCTGGTTATGACACCGCGAACTACACCGCATGCAACGAGCGGTCTTTTCCCTGAAGGAAAAGGCCGGTAGGCCGCGCATGCTGGACACCTTCCAGCGCATCACCAAGCCAAGCGCGGTCCCCTGACCGCGCTTTTTTGTTTCTCGCCGAGGTTTCTTCCATGATCCAGATCACGCTTCCCGACAACTCGCAGCGCGAGTTTCCCGGCCCGGTTTCCGTGGCCGAGGTGGCCCGCTCCATCGGCCCCGGCCTGGCCAAGATGACGGTGGCCGGCAAGGTCGACGGCCGGCTGGTCGATGCCAGCGACCTCATCGACCGTTCCGCCAAGCTGCAGATCATCACGCCCAAGGACGACGAGGGCCTGGAGATCATCCGCCACTCGACGGCCCACCTGGTCGGCCACGCGGTGAAGCAGCTCTACCCGACGGCCAAGATGGTGATCGGCCCGGTGATCGACGAAGGTTTCTACTACGACATCTCCTACGAGCGCCCGTTCACGCCCGAGGACATGGCCGCGATCGAAGCCCGCATGCGCGAGCTGATCGCGCAGGACTACGACGTGGTCAAGAAGATGACGCCGCGCGACGAGGTCATCGACGTCTTCAAGTCACGCGGCGAGGACTACAAGCTGCGCCTGGTCGAGGACATGCCCGACGAGAAGGCGATGGGGCTGTACTACCACCAGGAGTACGTCGACATGTGCCGCGGCCCGCACGTGCCGAACACGCGCTTCCTGAAGGTTTTCAAGCTGACGAAGCTGGCCGGCGCCTACTGGCGCGGCGACGCCAAGAACGAGCAGCTGCAGCGCATTTACGGCACGGCCTGGGCCGACAAGAAGCAGCTCGAGGATTACATCCGCCGCATCGAGGAGGCCGAGAAGCGCGACCACCGCCGGCTCGGCAAGGAACTCGACCTGTTCCACATGGATGAGGCCGCGCCGGGCCTGGTGTTCTGGCACCCGAAGGGCTGGTCGATCTGGCAGCAGGTCGAGCAGTACATGCGCCGCATCTACCGCGACACGGGCTACCAGGAGGTCAAGGGTCCGCAGATCCTCGACAAGAGCCTGTGGGAGAAGACGGGCCACTGGCAGAACTACCGCGAGAACATGTTCACGACGGAGTCGGAGAAGCGCGAGTACGCCCTGAAGCCGATGAACTGCCCGGGCCACGTGCTGATCTTCAAGTCCGACTTGCGCAGCTACCGCGACCTGCCGTTGCGCTATGGCGAATTCGGCCAGTGCCACCGCAATGAGCCGAGCGGTGCGCTGCACGGCATCATGCGCGTGCGCGGTTTCACGCAGGACGACGGCCATGTGTTCTGCACGGAAGACCAGATCCTCGATGAGTGCGTGGCCTACACGGCACAGCTGCAGAAGGTCTACGCCGACTTCGGCTTCACGGACATCCTCTACAAGGTGGCAACGCGGCCGGACAACCGGGTCGGCTCCGACGAGCTGTGGGACAAGGCCGAGCACGCGGTCATGGAGGCGCTGCGCCGCTCGGGCGTGGACTTCATCATCACGCCGGGCGAGGGTGCCTTCTACGGCCCGAAGATCGAGTACACGCTGCGCGACGCGATCGGCCGCCAGTGGCAGTGCGGCACGATCCAGGTCGACTTCAACACCGCCGAGCGCCTGGGCGGCGAATACGTGACGGAAACGAGCGGCCGCGCCTACCCGGTGATGCTGCATCGCGCGATCGTCGGCAGCCTCGAGCGCTTCATCGGCATGCTCATCGAACACCATGCCGGCGCGTTGCCCGCATGGCTCGCTCCGGTGCAGGTGGTGGTGCTCAATATCAGCGAAAACCAGGCCGATTACGCCGCGGAAGTTGCCAAAACGCTGCAGGATCAAGGGCTTAGAGTTTCGCTCGACCTGCACAACGAGAAGATTACGTATAAAATACGGAAGCATTCGTTGCAAAAGCTTCCTTTCATCCTCGTCGTAGGCGACAAGGAAAAGGAAGCAGGTGCCGTCGCAGTGCGCGCCCGGGGCAATGTTGACCTCGGTGCCATGTCGGTGGAGGCGTTCTCCCAAAAGATCGCTCACGACATCCAACACAAGCTTTGAATTTGAATGGATTCAAAGGCCGATTCAGTCGATCGGGCTGCTTGTGGGCGTGGACTCCCCGGCGTTCGCTACAGATTTTGTAGCAAGTTGTTTGAAGGATTCTGACCATCGCTACTGCATTTCGCGACCGCCGCCACCGCGAGGAACGCCAACACCGCCTGAACCGGGAAATCATGGCCCCGGAAGTCCGCCTGATCGGGCCCGAGAACGAGCCATTGGGTGTTGTGAGTCTTGCCGAGGCCTTGCGCCTGGCCGGTGAACAAGACGTCGACCTGGTCGAAGTTGTCGCGGCGGCCAATCCGCCCGTCTGCCGGCTGATCGAGTACGGCAAGTTCAAGTACCACGAGCAGAAGAAGGCGGCCGAGGCGAAGTCGAAGCAGAAGGTCATCGAGGTCAAGGAAATCAAGTTCCRCCCCGGTACCGATGATGGTGACTACAACATCAAGATGCGCAACATCCGGCGCTTCCTGGAAGAAGGTGACAAGTGCAAGATCACGCTGCGGTTCCGCGGTCGTGAAATCACCCACCAGGAACTCGGTCTGGCGCTGTTGCAGCGGATTCGCGACGAACTCGGCGACCTGATCCTCGTGGAGCAGTTCCCGAAGCTCGAAGGCCGGCAGATGATCATGATGATCGCACCGGGCCGCAAGAAGCCAGGCGGAGCGGCCAAGCCGGCTGCCGACGCAGCGGCGACGCCGGTTGCGGCGCCCGCAACGGCTTGAGTCGACGCGAGTCGAAATTTTTGCAGGGATTTCGCCCCTGAGCGCTCTCGAAAGGGGCGGGCAGGGGCGGGATAAAGAAGTGTCTCGGGGCCAACAAGCCCGTGGAATTTCCGCGGCGCCTCACGAGCACAAACTAAAGGAGCATTCACATGCCCAAAATGAAGACCAAGAGCAGCGCGAAAAAACGTTTCCGCGTTCGTCCCGGTGGCACCGTCAAGCGCGGTCAAGCCTTCAAGCGTCACATCCTGACCAAGAAGACCACCAAGAACAAGCGCCACCTGCGCGGTGCCACGGCAGTTCACGAAACCAACATGGTTTCGATGGCCGCCATGTTGCCCGGCAGCGGCATTTAACCCAGACGAACAAGGAGTACACACATGCCTCGCGTCAAACGTGGTGTAACGGCTCGCGCCCGCMACAAGAAGGTTCTCGCACTCGCCAAGGGTTTCCGCGGTCGCCGCGGCAATGTCTTCCGCATCGCCAAGCAGGCGGTGATGAAGGCAGGCCAATACGCCTACCGTGACCGCCGCACCAAGAAGCGCGTGTTCCGTCAACTGTGGATCGCGCGTATCAACGCCGCCTCGCGTGAACTGGGCCTGACCTACAGCCAGTTCGCCAACGGCATCCGCAAGGCCGGAATCGAGATCGACCGCAAGATGCTTGCCGATATCGCCGTGCACGACAAGGCCGCTTTTGCCGGCATCGTGGAGCAGGTCAAGGCCAAGCTGGCTGCTTGATCCTGCACAGCAGGCGGCCCGTCTCCGGACGGCGGCCTGCGCCCACGTCAAGGGCTGGCGCTTGAAAGGGCTCCAGCCCTTTTTTCATCGTGGCTCCAGCCCCGTTTCCTTTTTCATCTCGAAGATTTTCTCCATGAACGAGTTGGACTCCCTGGTCGACACCGCACGCGCCGCCTTCGCCACAGCGAAAGCCCCGGCCGAACTCGAGAACGCGAAGGCGCTGTTTCTCGGCAAGTCGGGCCGCATCACCGAGCTGATGAAGGGCATGGCGGCGCTCAGCGTCGACGAGAAGAAGTCGCGCGGCGCCCAGATCAATGTCGCCAAACAGGCCATCGAGGCTGCGCTCACCGAGCGCCGCCAGCAACTCGCCGACGAGGAACTGGCCGTGCAGTTGCGGGCCGAGGCACTCGACGTCACGCTGCCGGGCCGCCGCCGAGTGGCCGGCGGACTGCATCCGGTGAGCCGCACGCTGGAGCGCATCGAGGCCATCTTCTCGAGCATGGGCTTCGACGTSGCCGACGGCCCCGARATCGAGAGCGACTGGCACAGCTTCACYTCGCTCAACAACCCGCCGAAYCATCCKGCRCGTTCGATGCAGGACACCTTCTACGTCGACATCGACGGCGAGGACGGCGTGCCCTACAACCTGCGCCCGCACACCAGCCCGATGCAGGTCCGCTACGCGAACCAGCACGTGAAGAAGTACGCCGCGCAATTCGAGGCCGCGGCAGCCGACACCACCGGGACGGTCAAGGCGCCCGAGATCCGCGTGATTGCGCCGGGCCGGACCTACCGCGTCGACAGCGACGCCACGCACTCGCCGATGTTTCACCAGTGCGAAGGCCTGTGGCTGGGCGAGAACGTGAGCTTCAAGGACTTGAAGGTCGTCTTCACCGACTTCTGCCGCACCTTCTTCGAAAGCGACGACCTGGTGCTGCGCTTCAGGCCGAGCTTCTTCCCGTTCACCGAGCCGAGCGCAGAGATCGACATCCAGTTCCAGAGCGGACCGCTGGCCGGCCGCTGGCTCGAGGTCGCGGGCTCGGGGCAGGTGCATCCCAATGTGGTGCGCAACATGGGGCTGGACCCCGAGCGCTACATCGGCTTCGCCTTCGGCATGGGCCCGGACAGGCTCACGATGCTGCGCTACGGCGTCAACGACCTGCGCCTGTTCTTCGACGGCGACCTGCGCTTCCTCAGCCAGTTTCAATAAACGACAACGACGAGATCGACGAGATGCAATTCCCCGAGTCCTGGTTGCGCGAATTCTGCGACCCGCAGCTCAGCAGCGAAGCCCTGGCCGAGACGCTCACGATGGGCGGCTTCGAGGTCGAGGAGCGCCGGCCGGTGGCGCCGCCGTTCAGCCAGGTCGTGGTCGGCGAGATCAAGGAAGCCGCCCAGCACCCGAATGCCGATCGCCTGCGCGTGTGCCAGGTCGATGCCGGGCAGGGTGCCTTGCTCAACATCGTGTGCGGTGCGCCGAACGCGCGCGTCGGCATCAAGGTGCCGCTGGCGCTGGTCGGCGCCGAGCTGCCGCCCGGCGAAGACGGCAAGCCCTTCCTGATCAAGCTGGGCCAGCTGCGCGGCGTCGAAAGCCAGGGCATGCTGTGCTCGGCGCGCGAGCTCAAGCTCAGCGAAGACCACGGCGGCCTGCTCGAGCTCGCCGCCGATGCACCCGTGGGTGCCGACGTCCGCGAGGTGCTGAAGCTCGACGACTCGCTGCTGACCCTCAAGCTGACGCCGAACCTGGCGCATGGCCTGAGCGTCTACGGCATCGCGCGCGAACTCTCGGCGCTGACCGGCGCTCCGCTCAAGAAACCCGTCATTGCGCCGGTGGCGGCGGCTTTCTCGGACAAGCTGTCCGTGAAGGTCGAGGCGCCCGAGCTGTGCGGCCGTTTCTCCGGCCGCATCGTGCGCGGCGTCGACACGAAGGCCGCAACGCCGGCCTGGATGGTCGATCGGCTGGCCCGCTGCGGCCAGCGCAGCGTCACGCCGCTGGTCGACATCTCGAACTACGTGATGTTCGAGTATGGCCAGCCGACCCACATCTTCGATCTCGACAAGATCCATGGCGGCCTCACGGTGCGCTGGGGCCGGCCGGGCGAGCAGCTGAAGCTGCTCAATGGCAACACGGTCACGGTCGACGAGAAGGTCGGCGTGATTGCCGACGACCGCGAGATCGAGTCGCTGGCCGGCATCATGGGCGGCGACGCCACGGCGGTGTCCGACGACACGCGAAACATCTACATCGAGGCCGCGTTCTGGTGGGCCGAGAGCATCCAGGGCCGTTCGCGCCGCTTCAATTTTTCGACCGATGCGGGGCATCGTTTCGAGCGGGGCGTGGACCCGAGCCGCACCGTCGAGATCATCGAACGCATCACTCAGCTGGTGATCGAGATCTGCGGCGGCCAGGCCGGCGCAATGGATGACCAGCGCTTGCGCTTGCCCGAGCGCAAGCCCGTGACGCTGCGCGTGGCCCGTGCGGCGCGCGTGATCGGCATGCCGCTCACGCAGGCCGACTGCGCCGCTGCACTGCGCCGCCTGTCGCTGCCGGTGGAGGAGGGAGACGGTACGCTGGTCGTCACGCCGCCGCCGTACCGCTTCGACCTGCTGATCGAGGAAGACCTGATCGAGGAGGTGGCACGCCTTGTCGGCTACCAGAACCTGCCGACCACGCCGCCGATGGCGCCGATCACCGCGCGCCTGCGGCCCGAGGCCGAGCGCAGCCGCTTCGCGGTGCGCCAGCGGCTGGCCGCGCTGGGTTACCAGGAGACCATCAACTTCAGCTTCGTCGAGGCCCACTGGGAGCAGGAACTCGCCGGCAACGCCGATCCGATCAAGTTGCTGAACCCGATCGCGAGCCAGATGAGCGTGATGCGCTCCTCGCTCGTCGGTTCGCTGCTGCAGGTGCTCAAGTTCAATCTCGACCGCAAGGCGACACAGGTGCGCGTGTTCGAGCTCGGCCGCGTGTTCCTGCGCGACGCCGCGGTCACGACCACCGACAGCACGGTCAAGGGCATCCACCAGCCGATGCGGGTGGCCGGACTGGCCTGGGGCGATGCCGAAGACGGGCGCTGGGAAGGCAAGGCCGAACGCGTCGACTTCTTCGACCTCAAGGGCGATGTAGAGGCCCTGCTCGCACCGCGCGTGCCGACCTTCGAAACCGTCGAACATCCGGCGTTGCACCCGGGGCGCGCGGCGCGCGTGCTGCTCGACGGCCGTGCGATTGGCGTGGTCGGGGAACTGCATCCGCGCTGGCGCCAGAAATGGGACTTCGCGCAGGCCCCGCTGCTGTTCGAACTGGAGCTCGATGCGGTCATCGCCCGACCGCTGCCGGTGGCGCAGCCGGTGCCCAAGCAGCAGCCGGTCGAGCGCGACATAGCGGTGGTGGTGGCCGAGTCGGTCACGCACGATGCGCTGATGGGTGCCATCCGCGCCGCTTCCGACGCCAGCCTGCTGCGCGAGCTTGCGCTGTTCGACATCTATCGTCCGGCAGTCGCCCGCGACGGCACGGTGGCCGCCGGCGGCCTCGCGGCCGGGGAGAAGAGCATGGCCGTGCGGCTCAGCTTCAACAGCGACAGCGCGCTGACCGACGAACTGGTCGAAGCGGCGGTGCGCAAGATCATCGATCAACTCGGCGCCGGTCTCGGCG
>NZ_JBFUCI010000031.1:0-27813 GCF_056405335.1 Variovorax sp. P1_H12_2 | reverse complement strand
GGAGGAATAGCCGCCGGTCGGACTTGCTTGCGCCCTCTCGCAATCACCCTGGCGGGAAACGCGGAGCCCTGGACGAAAACGACGGGTTCCTCGTCGAGCACAGGACGCAGGGGCTCCTAGAGGGAGCTCAGTCCGCCACTACTTCTTCTTCAGCGTGAATTCGCGACCGCCGAAGGTGCCAGTGAGCGTGCCGGCATCGACCGCCTTCATGGAAATCCTCGAATCAGTGCAGCCCGCGAGGACCTTCGAGCACCCTATATCTCGAAGCCGCACCAAAAACGAACGGGCCGCGGAGCGGCCCGTTCGTTTCATCTCTTCGGCCGAAGCAGGCCAATGGCGTTRTCAGCTCGCGGATGCAGCCGTCTCCGGCGTGGCGGAGGTCAACACCGGCGCCGTAGCGTTCGTGGGCTTGCGCGGGCTGCGGGCCTTGGCGGCAGCTTGCGACTTAGTCGCCCTGGCGGCGGCCTCCTCGGTGGCCTTCGCAGCAGCCTTTGCAGCCTTGGGGGCGGCCGCTGCCTTCTTTGCCGGCGCAGCCTTCTTCGAAGGAGCGCTCTTCTTTGGTGCAGCCTTCTTCGCGGCCGGCTTTTCAGCCTTGGCTTCGGGAGCTGCGACAGAAGCGGGAGCAACCTTCCTGGCACGGCTCGACGTCTTCACCGGAGCTGCAACTGTGCGGGCCTTACGGACTGCCTTTTTCGCCACTGTAGCGGCAGGGGCCACGGCCTTTTCGACCGAAGGTGCGGCAACGATGCCAGATTGGTCGATGAGGAACTTGTCACGGTTGCGAGCCGTGGCAATCCACCCGGGAGCTTTGCCGAAGCCCGTCCATGTCTTGCCCGTCTTTGGGTGGCGGTACTTGGGAACGCCTGCGCCCTTGCGCACTGCTTTTCCACCGCCGAGGACCTTGCCAGTGGCTACTTTCAATGCTTTGGCGCCAMGGCCAAAGAGGTGTTCGACGGTCAGGCCAAACGTGGCAATCGACTCCTTGATTTGCGCAACCACCTTTGTCGTCTCAGTTTCACGGAGCGCAGCCGCTTCTTTTTCGAGTTTGGCGATGGYGGATTTGAGTTGCGCGTAGGACTTCGTCATTGAGTTTGGGAGTTTTGAAGTTGGGGGAGTTCGTCGCTTGGCGTCATGGACGTTGGCGACAAGGGCGTCTGAACTTTGATGAATCGATGAAAAAACTTCTTCTCTTCAACTGCGCGCCACCCCGGATTTTACCCACCGGCGAACCGGCAGGCCTCTGCACACTCACATGGAACCACCACAACTGTCGCAAACGGAATGTTCTTGGAGTGCGCCGCGCGATGGCAGACGGCTTCTAGATACAGCGAGCCTGGACAAACTGCGCACATCGACCATTGAGGCCTTTGCGCTGTCGATTCAGTCAATCTGGGAACGCCATCTTCGCGACTACCACGCAGCCAGCGCGCGTGAGTTGCGCCACTGAGACTTGTCCTCCCGACGGAAGGCTCAAGACCTGGGCAGATGCTCAGAAGAGAGCTTGCTGTGAGGTTGTCAGGGCCATGAAATTCTCCCCCATCGGCTGGAGGATGGCGTCGGCAATCGGCTGCAGCTGCTTGCTCAGGTAGTGCTCGTAGTCGATGCGGGAATGGCGCGTTTCCAGCGGCTCCGGCCCGTTTTGAGTCATGACGTATCGAATCCAGCCACCTTTCTGATACTGCTTGGGTCGCTTGACCCGACCGTTGTACTCGTCGGCGATGCGTGCGGCGCGGACCTGCGGCGGCACGTTGACCAGGTAGGCATCGAGTTGATGACGCAAGCGCTTCCTGTAGATGAGAAGGTCATCCATCCGGCCAGCCAGCATCGACTGCGCATAGTCGGTCACGAACTCCTTGTAAGGGTCGCCGTGGAAGATGCGCGAAAGCAGACCCTCCTGGAACTGGCGCGCCAACGGGGTCCAGTCGCTGCGGGCCATCTCCAAGCCGCGGTAGACCATCTCCTCCTTGCCCGTAGCGTCCACGCTCAGGCCTGCGTAGCGCTTCTTGCTGCCCACGTCCGAGCCACGAATGGTGGGCATGAAGAACTTCTTGTAGTGGGTGTCGAACTCGATTTCGAGGAAGTTCTCCAGCCCGTGCTCCTCGCGGAGGGTGCGCGTCCACCAGTCGTTGATGTCTCTCACCAGGTCCGCCGCGATGGCGTGCGCTTGCTCGATGGTGTGGGTGCGCCTGAGCCAGATGAAAATCGAGTCGGTGTCACCATAGATGGCCTCGTAACCCCGGTTCTCCACGAATTCGCGCGTGAGCTTCATCATCTCGTGCCCACGCAACGTGACGGCAGAGACGACCTGGGGATTGAAGAAGCGGCAGTCGGCCGCACCCAGCACTCCGGCGAAGGAGTTCATGAGCAGCTTCAAGGCTTGCGACAGCGACTCGTTCCTGGCCAGCTTGGCCTCGTCCCGAGCCCGCCAGAGGGTGGTCACGATTTCCGGCAGGCAATGCTTCTCGCGCGAGAACGAGGTCCCTCGCGGACCCTTGATGACCATTGCCGGGTCGCTGGCGTTCGAGCCTTCCACAAAGCCCACAGGGTCGACCAGGAACGTTCGAATGATCGAGGGGTAGAGGCTCTTGTAATCCAGGACCACGACGGAATCGTAGAACCCTGGCTTCGAGTCCATCACGTACCCGCCAGGAAAGGCCTTGCTCGGAATCTCGCCCACGTTGGGCGCCACGTAGCCCAGGCGATGCATCCGCGGCAGATAGTGGTGGCTGAACGCGGCAATGGAGCCACCGAAGTGATCGGCCTGCAGGCCCGTGGTGTGGGCGCGTTCCATCATGAACTCCAGCAGCCTCGCCTTGTCGAAGATGCGCAGAACCAGCTCGCAGTCCCGGATGTTGTAGAGCGCGAGCGCGGGCTTGTCTTCCTGGTACCGCCGCTCGATCTCGGCCATCTTGTCGTACTCGTCGCCAATGGCCTTGCCCTCGCCCAGCAGTTCCTGTGAAACGGCCTCCAGGCTGAAGGAAGGAAAACTCCTCGACGCGGCTTTGAGTGCCTCGATGCCGTCGATGACCACCCGGCCGGGCACGGCCGCGAACAGATAGCCCTGCTTTCCCGGATGGGTCCGCCAATCGATGGGCCGACGCTCTCGCCCGAGAAGGAACTTCGCCCCACACGCGTCGGCTGCCTTCTGAAGCACTCGCAGGTCGAACTGAATGACGCTCCATCCGATGATGACATCCGGGTCGTTCCTCTCGAACCAGTCGTTGAGCCTCTCGAGCATGGCCTTGCGGGTTGGGCAATAGATGAGCGAGAAATTCATCGGCTCCCCCGGCTCAGGGGGTGGCTCGCCCAGCATGAAGACAACACGGTCTTCCTTGCCGTCCAGCGCAATGGAATAGAGCTCCTCGTCCTGGCTCGTCTCGATGTCCAGCGACACCACTTTCAGCACCGGCCGGAAATGGGGCGCAGGCTTGAGCTTGCAGTCGACGATGGTAGAGCCGTCTGCCCTCCCCCCCTCCACCAGCACGCCAGCCGTGATGAATCGCTCCATCAGGTAGCGGTCGTGCGGGCGCACGTCGGCTTCGAGCAGGGGAATGCCCTGTGGCCGGAGAGCGCGTGCCAGCTGACCCAGTTGGCGGAAGTGCCTCGCATACACACCAACGACAGGTTCCTGATGGAATGTCTTCAACTCGAGCTCACGCACTTGCACCGCTGGCATGGCGGCAAGGTGCGCTTCGACGGCCGCCCTGTGCTTCGATTCGACGAACGCGACAGAGGTCTGGGCGGTCAGGACCACTTTCATCGGCCCCGCATCTGTTGCCAGCCAGTACTCGATTTCGGTGCCGGCCGTGACGTCACGCCAGCGGCGAGTGAGGATGAAGCCCTTGAGTTCGGTGGGGAGCACGAGCGCTTAAGGAATCGGGTGGCAAAGGAAGGCGGGCTTGCGCATAACCGATTTTCGCCCGGTTGGGGCCGCGCGAGCGAGGCGATCCGCCACAATGCACGCATGCGAACCCCGGACCTGCGGAGTCGCCTTCTGGCCATCCTGGCCGCGGACGCAGCAGGCTATTCGCGCCTGATGTCGCTTGACGAGCGCGGCACCGTTGCGGGACGGTGTACGGCGATGGCCGCTAGACCCAATCGACGCGCTCGCCATCAGGCGGGCCACTCCTTTGACGCTCGGCTTCGAGCAATTTCTCTGAAGACATGTTTTCTGCCGATTCCAGCCGCCGCGGCTTCCTCCTCCAATCTTCAGCGCACGGCGCCATCGCGGCGCTCGCGGCAGTGTCTGGCTTCGCGCATGCCGCCGCCGAGAAGAAAGGCAGGGCTGCGGCCCGCATGCCCACGATTTTCATTGGCCACGGTAGCCCGATGAACGCGATCCAGGACAACGAGTTCACGCGCCGAATGGTCGTGTGGGGGAAGGCCTTGCCGACCCCGACGGCCATACTCAGCGTCTCGGCGCACTGGCTCACGCAGGGGGTCACCGGCGTCGGCATCCAGGAGCGGCCAAAGACCATCCACGACTTCGGGGGCTTCCCGCAGGCCCTGTTCGATATCGAATACCCAGCGCCTGGTCACCCGGCCATCGCGCGCGTTGCTGCCGGCCTGGTGACCCAGGGCCGCGTGGTTCCCACGCAGCAATGGGGCCTGGACCACGGCACGTGGACTGTCCTCAAGTACCTCTACCCCAAGGCGAACGTACCGGTCTTCCAGCTCTCGGTCGACTACGACAAGCCGGCCTCCTTCCACTACACCGTTGGCCGCGAGCTTGCCGCGTTGCGGGACCAAGGGGTGCTCATCCTCGGCAGCGGAAACATCGTGCATAACCTGCGGGCGACAGACCGGGGCGTCCCGGACGCCCTGTCCGCGAGCCGCCCCTGGGCGCAATCTTTCGACGATGCGGTGAAGTCTGCCCTGCGAGGACGTGATGACAAGGCTCTGATCGACTTCAGCAAGCTAGAAGGCGCTTCGGTGGCCGTTGCGACGCCCGATCACTACTACCCCTTCTTGTACCCCCTGGGCGCCGCCGGCACCGGGGAGCGCGCGCAAACCATCTACGAAGGTTTCCAGTCCGGGACGCTCGGCATGCGCTGTATCCAGTTCGGATAGGGCACGGCGCCGTACCGGGGGTACTATCCCGCTTGCGCGGTCGCGCCCCCGAGCGCTGGAGTCTGTTCCGCCGCCTTCGAGCCCGACCCTGCAGTGCAGTTTCGACGACCGGAAAATGCGAGGTCCAGTTGAAATACGACGCAACGTTGGTTCAGAAGTGGCAGGACGACGGGTATGTGGTCCTCCCGCAGTTTTATTCCGAAGCAGAGACCGACGCCGCCAAAGCCGCGGTTGCGCACGCGTGGACGTACAGGCCGTCGCGCGTGGTTGTCGACGACCTCGACACGGACCAGCGCATGAAGATTGGCGACGTTGGCCAAGAGGCCCGACACAGTCATCGCTTCAAGGTCAATGACCTCTTCCTCGAGTACGAAAGCATCAGACGGTTGGCATTGAATGCCAGGATCACTCCGATCCTCAAGGCGCTTCTCGCACACACCCCGGTGCTGTGCAATTCGCTGAATTTCCTGCAGGGCAGCGCCCAAGGCGATCATGTCGACGCGCTCTACATGACGCCGCACTCCCAGGGGCACCTGATTGCCATCTGGGTGGCGCTCGAGGACTGCCACCTGGATGCAGGGCCTCTGCGCTACTACCCGGGCAGCCACAAGATCGAGCAGTACGTGTTCTCGACCGGCAGCAACCACTTCGTGTCCGAAGAGATGCCGCTATGGAGCCGTTACATGGAAGGCGAGGTCCATCGGCTCGGACTGACCGCGCAGACATTCGCAGCGAAGCAAGGCGATGTCTTCATCTGGAGCGCCCATCTGCTTCACGGCGGCAGTCCGATCGATTCGCCCGGGAAGACGCGCAACAGCATCGTGTTTCACTATTTCTCGGAACAAGACTGCCGCGTGATCGGGTCACGCATCGTGCCCAAGGCCGGAGGCTACTGGATGCACAGAATGCATCAGCCCGTCCCTGGAAAAGACGAGCTCGAAGGTCCACCGCTATCTGCGAGGTCGGCTGTATTGAGCAACTTGCTCCTGCGGCTCTATCAATACAAGCAAGGGGTGCGGAGCTCGCCAGACACCCGAACTTGAGACGATCAGCCCAATTTGTTGAACCCTGCAAAGGTGCTACCGCAAGCCGAGCGCGACCTGCCGCGCGAGGACCGGGCGCCGGCCGAGACCGCCGCCCCGCACCGCGCGTGAGCCTTATCGCTCGATGGTCTTGTTCCAGCGCGCATTCCACGCCGGCCGGTTCGCGTTGATGCTCTCCCAGTCCACCGTGATCGCCGTCTTCATGTAGCCGTTGATCGCCGCCACCTGAGCGACGCCTTCGCCCACGGCCGGCGCCTTCGGATTGGTAGGGATCTGGCTGCCGTACTGCAGCACGTTCGCCTGGGCCAGCGGGCTCAGCAGGAACTCGGCGAGCTTCTGCGCGAGTTCCGGCTCGCTGTTGTTGGCGATCACGCACTGGCCCACCATCAACACGACCGCGCCTTCCTTGGGGTTCGCGTATTCGACCGGGATGCCCTTGGTCTTCAGCGCCGCCACCGCCGTCGGCGTGAGCGGAAAAATCGCCGCTTCGCCGGTCTGCACCATCTCGGAGATCTTGGCCGAACTCGGGATGTACTCCAGCACATTCGGGCCGATCGTCGTTGGCCAGGCCTTGAAGCCGGGCTCGACGTTCTGGTCGTTGCCGCCCTGGATGCGGTTGAACATCAGGAAGCCATGCAGGCCGAAGGACGACGCCGAGACCGACTGGAACACCACCTTGCCCTTGAACTTGGGGTCGGCCAGATCCATCCACGAGGTGGGCGCAGCCCAGCCCTTCTCCTTGAACATCTTGGCGTTGTATGCCAGGCCTGTCATGCCCAGGCTCACGCCGCTGGCCATGTCGCCCTTGAAGCGCGCGGCCGGGTAGATCTCGTTGAGCGCGGCGCTCGGGCGCTGCTTCTCGCACAGCCCCATGCCGATCGCGCGGACCATCACGCCGTCGTCGAGGAACATCACGTGCATCTGCGGACGCTCCTTGTTGGCCTGCGCCTTGGCCAGAATGTCCGACGACGTGCCGGGCACCACCACGACCTTGACGTTGTTCAGCTTCTCGAAGGCCGGGAAGACGTACTGTGTGTACGCCTTCTCCATGGTGCCGCCGTTCATGCCGATGTAGATCGTCTTGGTCTGGGCGCCCGCCACGCCGCCGGCAACCAGGGCGGTGGCAGCAGCCACTGTGAAGAACGAGCGGCGCACGAGGGGCCGGAGGGCGATGCGGGCAGAGGACATGATGTTTCTTTCGTGGCGGTTGAAGGAGGGATGCAGGGGATGAATGCGGTTCAATGGGCCGGCGCCGGAATGGCTTCCGGCACGTCGACGAAGCGATCGATGGCAAAGGCGCCGATCGGCGTGCGGCTGCGTCCGTCGCGCACCAGTTCGGCCAGAACCTCCCCAACGGCAGGGCCGATCTGGAAGCCGGCGCCGGCAAAGCCGAAGCCGTGGAACAGGCCCGGCGTCGTGCGGCTGGGGCCGATCACAGGCTGGTGGTCGGGCAGGTAGCCTTCGGTGCCGCCCCAGGTGCGGATGAGGTGCGCATGGCGCAGCATCGGCAGCAGCTCGATCGCCTGCGTCGACAGGCTCGCGATCGTGTCGCGGTCGGAGCGTGCACGGTCGGCATCGAGCAGGCGCCCCGGTCCTCCACCGAGCACCAGATTGCCGCGTGCAACCTGGCGGCAATACACACCGCCGCCCTCGACGCCGAGGCTCCATGGCATGAAGAACGGCAGCGGCTCGGTGACGGCCATCGCAGGACTGCGTGAATACATCGGCACCGTATCGCCGAATTGCCCGGCGACCGCGTTGGCCCAGGCGCCGGCGCAATTGAGCAGCACCGGTGCCTTCACTTCCAGCCCGTTGCCCGTGCGCAGATGAAACAACTGCCCGTCGTGTTCGATCTCGTCGACGCGCGTGCGCTCGTGGATGTCGGCGCCCGCGCGCTGCGCCGCGAGCGCGAAGGCCGGGGACACGAGGCGCGGATTGGCCTGCCCGTCTTCCAGGCACAGCGAGCCGCCGACCGCCTTGCCGCCGAGCCACGGGCACCGTTCGCGCAGCCGCGCGCCTGAAAGGATGTCGATGCCGAGCGCGAAGTCGCGTGCGCTGTCGCGGTAGGCCTCCAGCGCGGCCAGATCGGCTTCGCTGCGCGCGATCTTGAAGTGGCCCGAGCGCTGGTACTCACCGTCCGTGCCGATCAGTTCCGGCAGGCGGCCCCAGATCGCATGCGCACGCTGTGCCAATGGCAACTGGCCGAGGGGCCGCCCCTGACGACGGACGCCGCCGTAGTTCACTCCGCTCGAGCGCGAGCCACAGAGATCGCGCTCCAGCAGCACCACGCGCAGCCCCATGCCGCGCAATGCCAGCGCGGCCGAACTGCCCACGATGCCGCCGCCCACGATGGCGACGTCGGTGCCGATGCGCTGCGTCATGCGGCTGCTCCTGCGTGCGACGCGCTCGATGCACGCTCCAGCTGGATGGGGATCGGCTTGATCGGCGCCTGCCCGCGGAAGCGGCCCACCTGCTGCACCGGCTGTCCGGTGGCGTGGGCGAGGATCTCGGCGGCGGCGACGCCGCACATCCGGCCCTGGCAGCGGCCCATGCCGACGCGCGTCAGTGCCTTGAGGCGGTTCATCTCGTCGGCGCCGCCGTCCGCGACGCTGCGCCGCAACTCGCCCGCCGTGACGTTCTCGCAGCGACACACCACGAGTTCGTCGGGCGCGTGCGCGGCCCAGTCGGAAGGGAAGGGAAAGGCGCGTTCGAGGCCCTCGCGAAATCCGGTGAGCCTGGCCAGCCGGTGCTGGAGCACCTCCGAACGCTGCGTGTCGATGGCCATGCCGTGATCGGCCAGCAGCGTGAGCGCGGCCAGCTCGCCCGCCCACTCGGCCGCGTCGGCACCCATGATGCCGGCGCCATCGCCCGCAAGGTACACGCCGGCGACGCTGGAGCGGCCGGCCGCATCGCGCTCGGGCAGATGCGCGCGATGCAGCGGCGCAAAGGCGAAGCGGCAGCCCAGCAGATCCGCCAGCTGGGTCTCGGACCGCAGTGCATAGCCGAAGCCGACGGCGTCGCAGTCGAGCGTGTGCTCGCGCCCGGCTTCGCTCCACACGACGGCGCGCACCCGCTCGTCGCCCTCCATGCGCAGCAGTCGCACGCCGCGCCGCACCGGCACGCCGTGCGCGCGCAGCCAGGCGACGTAATGCACCCCCTTCAGGAGTACCGCGGGCTGCCTGAGCATCGCCGGCACGGCGGCCAGCTGATCGCTGAAGCGCGCGGTATCGAGCACCGCCGCGACATCGACGCCGGCCTTCGCGTACTGCCAGGCCACCAGGTAGAGCAAGGGTCCGGTGCCCGCGAGCACCACGCGGGAGCCGATGGCGCAGCCCTGGAACTTGAGCGCCACCTGTGCACCGCCCAGCGTGTACACGCCTGGCAGCGTCCAGCCGGGCACCGGCAACACGCGATCGGTGGCACCGGTCGCGACGATGAGCTGGCCGTACGGCACGGTGCGCGTGGTCTGCGTCGGGCCGTGCAGCACGTCGAGCCCGGCGTCCTGCACGTTCCACACGAGGCTGTCGGGCCGATAGTCGATGCGGTCCTGCAGGTCGTCGATGGCCGCATGCACGGCGGTGGCACGGGCGGCCTCGCTGCCGTAGAGCGTCTCGGGCGGCCGGCTGAAATGCGCGGGTGGGCGACGGTAGATCTGGCCGCCGGCGCGCGCGGCCTCGTCGATCAGCACCGGCCGCACGCCGTGCTGCGCGAGCGTCTGCGCGGCACGGATGCCGGCCGGGCCGGCGCCGACGATCGCCGGCTGGAGCGGCGCGGTCATCGAGGCCCTCCTCCGCTCAGCAAGGCCATGCCGGGTGCGATGAAGGTCGAGCAGGCGCGAAGCCGCGCACCTTCGGCGGTGGCGATCCAGCAATCCTGGCAGGCGCCCATCAGGCAGAAGCCGGCACGCGGCTCGTGGCTGAATTCGTTGCGGCGCAGTTGCGCCCCCTGGGTCAGAACGGCGGTGAGGATGGTGTCGCCTTCGAGCGCCTGCGCCGAACGTCCGTCGAGGGTGAAGGCGACCGCGGCCCGCTTCGTTTCGGCAACCCTGCGCAGCAGCGGCTGGATGGTGTGGTGGCTCATCGGTGTCCGCCCACCAGCACGCGGTCGAGGCCGTAGAGCCTGTCGAGGACGATCATCGCGACCGCGGTGACCGCCACCATCAGCGCCGACACCGCGGCCATCAGCGGGTCGATCGACTCGGTGGCGTACATGTACATCCGCACCGGCAGCGTCACCGTGCTCGGCGAGGTGACGAAGATCGACATCGTCACTTCGTCGAAGCTGTTGATGAAGGCCAGCAGCCAGCCGCCGGTGACGCCCGGCAGGATCATCGGCAGCGTGATGCGCTTGAACACCGTGGCCTGGCTCGCGCCCAGCGACAGCGCCGCCTGCTCCGCGCTGCGGTCGAAACCGACCAGCGCCGCCACCACGAGGCGCAGCGTGTAGGGCGTGACGATCAAGGCATGCGCGAAGATCAGGAAGCCGAAGCTGCCGGTGCCGCCGACCAGCGCGAACAGGCGAAGCAGGGCGACGCCCAGCACCAGGTGCGGAATGATCAGCGGCGAGAGGAACAGGCCGTTGAGGAAGTCGCGCCCTGGAAATTCGTAGCGCGTGATCGCCAGGCCGGCAGGCACCGCGACCAGCGTGGCGAGGGTGGCCGACGCAAGGCCGAGCCGCAGGCTGTTCCAGAAGGACTGCATGAAATCCGGGTGCGCGAACACCGCCTCGAACCAGCGCAAGGAAAACTCGGTGGTCGGCAGCGTGAGCGTGTTTTCGGGCGTGAAGGCGACCACGCAGACGACCACCAGGGGCGCCAGCATGAAGGCGATGACAAGCGCGTTGAACGCGAGGGCGAAGGGTCCGTTCCTGCTCATGGTCAACCCAGCGCCTTCTTGTAGCGGCCTTCGACGAGGCGGTTGTAGCTCAGCATCACCACCAGGTTGGCGACCAGCAGCACCAGCGCGATCGCAGCGCCGAGCGGCCAGTTGAGTTCATGCAGGTATTCGTCGTAGACGATGGTCGCGACCATCTTCAGCCGGCGCCCGCCGAGCAGGCCCGGGATGGCGAAGGAACTGGCCGAGAGACCGAACACGATCAGGCTGCCCGAGAGGATGCCGGGCATCACCTGCGGCAGCACCACGCGCCGAAGCGTGGTCAAGGGGGAGGCGCCCAGCGACAGCGCGGCGTTCTCGACGCCGGCGTCGAGTTTCTGCAGCGAGGTCCACACCGGGATCACCATGAAGGGCAGCATCACGTGCACGAGGGCGATCACGATGGCCGTCTCGGTGTAGAGCATCTTGATCGGGCCGATGCCGACGATGCCGAGCAGGCCGTTCACCAGGCCTTCGGGCCCGAGCAGCATGCTCCAGCCGAAGGCACGCACCACGACCGAAACCATCAGCGGTGCCAGCACCACCAGCAGCAGGATCGAGCGCCACGGATTGCGCATCCGGCTCAGTACGTAGGCCTCGGGCGTACCGATGAGGACGCAGATCACGGCGACCAGCGCCGAGATCCAGAAGGTCCGCCAGAAGATGCCGTAGTAGTAGGAGTCGGTGAAGAGATGAACGTAGTGATCGAGCGTGAACTCGCCGGCCCTCGGCCCGGTCGCGGCATCGTAGACGTTGAAGGACAGCACGGCTGTCAGCAGCAACGGCACCAGCAGCAGCGCAGTGAAGAGCAGCAGCGCGGGCGTGGACAGCCACCACGCCGTGGCCCTCCTTGCGATACCGGTCATGCAACCGCCCTCTGCGCCATGGCCGCCTCGTCGGCAGGCAGCAGGCGCGTGCAGTGCCCCGGCCAGTCCACGCCGACCGTCGCGCCTTCGTCGAGCGCGTCGCGGCCATCGTTGGGGCTGAGCACCATCAGGTCGCCGACCCGTGTCGCCACGCGGTAGAGCCACTGGCTGCCCAGGAAGAAGCGCTCGCCGACCGTGCCGTCGAGCCGGCCGGAGCCGCTTGCGGTGAACTGGATCTTCTCGGGCCGCACGCTCATCAGCACGGCGGCGCCGGGGCGGAAGCCCGTGTCGTCGACATCGACCGCCAGCGGGCCGACCTCGACGCGCGTGCGCGTGCCGGCCGAGGACACGCGGCCTTCGAGCAGGTTCGCCTTGCCGACGAAGGTCGAGATGAAACGGGTGCGCGGATGCTCGTAGCAGCGATGCGGAGGGTCGATCTGGGTCGCGCGGCCGCCTTCCATCACGACGACACGGTCGCTGATGGACATCGCCTCGCTCTGGTCGTGGGTGACCATGATGGTGGTGGTGCCGACCTTGCGCTGGATCTGGCGCAGCTCGAACTGCATCTCTTCGCGCAGCTTGGCGTCGAGGTTGGACAGCGGCTCGTCGAGCAGCAGCACCGGCGGCTCGATCACCAGCGCACGGGCGAGCGCGATGCGCTGGCGCTGGCCACCCGACAGCTGGCGCGGATAGCGATCGGCATGCATCTCGAGGTGCACCAGCGAGAGCGCCTGCGCCACGCGCTCGCGGCGCTCGGCCTTGGGCATCTTGCGCATCTCCAGGCCGAAGCTCACGTTGTCGGCCACCGTCATGTGCGGGAACAGCGCGTAGGTCTGGAACACGATGCCGAGGCCACGGGTGTTGGCCTTGGCATGGGTGATGTCCTTGCCRTCGAGCTCGATGCGGCCGCTGCTGACGGCCTCGAAGCCCGCGACCATCTGCAACGTGGTCGTCTTGCCGCAGCCCGACGGCCCGAGCAGGGACACGAACTCGCCCTTCTCGACGGACAGGTTGATGGCCGACACGGCGCAGGTCGCGCCATAGAACTTGGTCACGCCGGTGAGCTGAAGAAACGACATCCATGGGCCTTTCATTGCATTCGAGGCAGCGACGGGCTCGGCTGGCAACGCGCACTGCTTCGGCACGCTGCGAGAACCGAATTCCCGCTGCTTTCGTAGTGAATCTATTGCAATAACCGAACCATGAATCCACGGGTATTCCATTAAACGGAACTTTTCTACCTTTTATTCCATTCAATGAAACTCTTGAGATAAACTGCCACCAAGATATTCCGCAGGAACAAGGTATGACGACGTCCCCGGCCGCCACTGGCGGCGTGCCCCGCGTGTTTTCGGTGATCCGTGCGCTGGCCGACGCGCAGGCCGACGGTGCGCGGGTGACGCAAGTCGCACGAAATGTGGGCCTGACCCAGGCCACCACGCACCGTTTGCTGCAGTCGCTGATCGGCGAAGGCATGGTCGAGCAGGACGAGCGCAGCAAGCTCTACCGGCTGAGCACCGATTTCTTCGCGCTGGCCGCGAAGGCGGGCAATCCCGGCAACCTGCGAGCGCTGTGCCGCCCGGTCCTGCTGCGCCTGTGCGCGAGCCTCGGCGACAGCATCTTCCTGCTGGTGCGCAGCGGCTTCGAGGCGGTCTGCCTGGACCGCAGCGAGGGCCCGTTTCCGATCCGCTCCTTCACGGGCGACGTCGGCGGCCGCGTGGCCTTGGGCGTCGGCCAGGGGGCACTGGCGATCCTCGCCTTCCTGCCGCAGGAAGAACGCGAGGAGGTCATCCGCTTCAATCTGGCACGGGTGCGCGAGTACGGCGTCTACGACGAGGTCTATCTGCGCACCGAGATCGAACGGGTCCGCCAGACAGGCTTCGCTGCCCGCAACAGCGGGCTGCTGGAGGGCATGGCCGGCGTCGCCGTGCCGATCCTCGATCGCGAAGGCCGCGCGGTGGCGGCGCTGGCCGTCGGCACCATCGCCGACCGGCTCAACCCCGACCGCCTGCCGACCGTGGTCGAGTTGCTCAAGCGCGAAGCGGCGGCGATCGGACCGAAGATCAATCCCTTCGATGCCACGTTGCGAAGGCCCGCACAAAGCCTGGCGAGTTCGCCTGCGACGCAGCGCATCGAAAGTGCGCCGGCCGGGTCGAACCCATGACGCCGGTCGTTCCGCGCGTACTGCTGGTCAATTCAGGAGGAGAAGCCGCAGTCGCCGAATGGCGGGCGCATCTGCAAAGCTTCGCGCCGCATATCGCCGTGCATTGGTGGGACGATCCGTCGGTCTCTGCGGACCGGGTCGACTACGCACTGGTCTGGCAGCCGGAGCCGGGGCGTCTGGCCGCCTTGCCGAACCTGCGACTGGTGCTCAGCGCGGGCGCCGGCGTGGACCACATCACCGCCGATCCCGAATGGCCCCGGCAGGTTCCGCTGATCCGCTCGATACCGCCGGAGACCGCACAACGCATGGGCGAATACGTCGCCATGGCGGCACTGGCGCTGCTGCGCAACCTGAAGCGCCTGGTGCGGCAACAGGATGTCCGTGAGTGGACCGCCTTCGAGGCGGAGCGCAGCGCGCCCGACACCTGCGTCGGCATCCTGGGACTGGGTGCCCTGGGTGTGCGATCCGCGCAGATGGTGAGCGCCCTCGGCTTCCGGACGATCGGGTGGTCGCGCACCGCCAAGACCCTCGAAGGCGTCGCGTGCTACGCGGGGCCCGGCGAACTGGATGCGTTCCTGGCGCGCTCCGACATCCTGGTCTGCCTGCTTCCCGCCACCCCGCAAACCGAAGGCATCCTGAACGCGCAGCTGCTGGCCCGCCTGCCGAAAGGTGCCGGGCTGATCCACGCCGGGCGCGGGTCGCAGCTGCACCTGGACGCGCTCGTCGCCGCACTCGATTCAGCCCAGCTGGGCGGAGCCTTCGTCGACGTCTTTGCCGAGGAACCATTGGCGACAGATCATCCGGCCTGGTCGCACCCCGGGATCTTCGTCACCCCGCACATTGCCGCGACGGTCACGCGACGCATGCGCGCCAGGTTCTTCGCGCAGCAGATCGCAGCCTTCGAAAAAGGCGAGCCCGTCGAGGGGCGCTTCGATCCGGCGCGCGGGTATTGAGGGGAGGCCTTCACCTGGCCGCAGGCGCCCCATGCGCCTGCGCGACGATCCAGTCGCGAAAGGCCTGCACCAGCGGTGCTTCGGCACGCGACTCCGGATAGACGAGGTAGTACGCGTCGGAGCTCGTGAGGGCTTGCGGAAAAAGGACCACGAGTTCGCCCGCTTCGATCTCCGCTTCGACCAGGAAGCTGGGCAGCAGCGCGGCGCCGAGGCTCGATACGGCGGCCTGCGCGATCATCGCGAACTGCTCGAAGCGCGGCCCGCGCAGCGCCGGCACGCCCGCCGCGCCGACCTGCGCGAACCATTCGGCCCATTGGGTGGGTCGCGTGCTTTGCTGCAGCAACACGACCGCGCCGAGGTCCGCCACGGACCGGATGCCATGCGCACGCTGAAAGGCGGGGCTGCAGACAGGGACCGTGCGCTCGTGCATCAGATATTCGCATCGGGCCCCGGCCCAGTGCGGGGCGCCGAAGTGGATGGCTGCGTCGAAGGGCTCCTGCGAAAAATCGAAGGGCTCGGAACGCGCAGCGAAGTTGACCGTCACCTGCGGATGCCGGCCCGTGAAGTCGCCCAGCCGCGGAATCAGCCAACGCGTGCCCAGGGTCGGCAGCACCGCGAGGTTGAGCAGCCCACCGCCGCCGGACAGCGCCATGGCCTTTTGCGTGGCGCCCGAGAACTGTTGAAGCGCGGCGCGCACGTCCGCCGCGTAGACACGCCCCACGTCCGTCAGGACGACCCGCTGGCGCACCCGGTGGAACAGCGCGAGCCCCAGCTGTTGCTCGAGCTGGCGAATCTGGCGCGATACCGCGCTTTGCGTGAGATGCAGCTCGTCCGCCGCGCGCGAGATGCTCGCGTGGCGCGAGGCGGCCTCGAAAGCGAGCAGGTCGGCCATGGGCGGCAGGAAGGTCTTGTGGAACATGTCATGCAACGGGGGAATGATCATCTCGCAGGCTGGCGGCCTCATCGCCCTGGCTAGCGACGACCACCCCCAGCGAAGTGATGGAAGCCTACTTCATTCTCAATACTCATCAAGTTCTTCCGATTTTTCACTATGCAAGCGATGCGGATTCGCCGACATTGCATCCACAAATCCATCGCCCGAGAGTTCCTCATGTCAGACGCCCCCGCCTCCACCGCCCGGCCCATCCCCGCCCAGGTCGATCAACTGCTGCAACGCCTCGGCGTGCCGAAGTCGGCGTATGCCGACGGCGAACTCGCCGTGCGCTCGCCGATCAGCGGCGAGACGATCGCCCATGTGCGACAGACCTCGACGGCCGAAGCCAAGGCCGCGATCGGCCGCGCCCATGCCGCGTACCTCGCGTGGCGCCTGGTGCCCGGACCGCGCCGCGGCGAACTGGTGCGCCTGCTGGGCGAAGAACTGCGCGCGGCCAAGGCCGACCTCGGCCTGCTCGTGACGCTCGAGGTGGGCAAGGTGCCGTCCGAAGGCGCGGGCGAGGTGCAGGAGATGATCGACATCTGCGACTTCGCGGTCGGCCTGTCGCGCCAGCTCTACGGGCTGACGATCGCGACCGAGCGCCCCGAGCACCGCATGATGGAAACCTGGCACCCGCTGGGCGTGGTCGGCGTGATCTCCGCCTTCAACTTCCCGGTGGCCGTGTGGTCATGGAATGCGGCGCTGGCGCTGGTGTGCGGCGATTCGGTGGTGTGGAAGCCCTCCGAAAAGACACCCCTGACCGCGCTCGCCACGCACGCCATCGCGCAGCGCGCGCTCGCCCGCTTCGGCGATGCGCCCGAGGGCCTGCTCGAACTGCTGGTCGGGCAGCGCGACATCGGCGAACTGCTGGTCGACGACCCGCGCGTGCCGGTGCTGTCGGCCACCGGCTCGACGGCGATGGGACGCCAGGTCGGCCCCAGGCTGGCCGCCCGCTTCGCGCGCGCCATTCTCGAACTCGGCGGCAACAACGCGGCCATCGTCACGCCCTCGGCGGACCTCGGCCTCGCGCTGCGCGGCATCGCCTTCGCCGCCATGGGCACGGCCGGCCAGCGCTGCACCACGCTGCGCCGGCTGTTCGTGCACGACAGCATCTACGACGCGCTGGTGCCCAGGCTGGCGAAGGTCTACGGCCAGGTGAAGGTCGGAGACCCGCGCGTCTCCGGCACGCTGGTCGGGCCGCTGATCGACGGCGCCGCATTCGACGGCATGCAGAAGGCGCTGGCGGAGAGCCGCGCGGCGGGCGCGACCGTCCATGGCGGCGATCGCGTGGCCGGCATCGGCGGCGATGCCGCGTACTACGCGCGGCCCGCGCTGGTCGAGCTGCCGGCGCACGCCGGTCCGGCGCTGCGCGAGACCTTCGCGCCGATCCTCTACGTCGTGCGCTACAGCAGCTTCGAGCAGGCCATCGAGTGGCACAACGCGGTGGGCGCCGGCCTGTCGTCCTCGATCTTCACGCTCGACATGCGCGAGGCCGAGCGCTTCATGTCGAGCGCCGGATCCGACTGCGGCATCGCCAATGTCAACATCGGCCCGAGCGGCGCGGAGATCGGCGGCGCCTTCGGTGGCGAGAAGGAAACCGGCGGCGGCCGCGAGGCGGGMTCCGACGCRTGGAAGGCCTACATGCGSCGCGCCACCAACACCATCAACTACTCGACCGCGCTGCCGCTCGCGCAGGGCGTGACCTTCGACATCGGGGACTGAGCGTGAGGGCCACCGCCACCCTGGCGCACGATGCGGCGCCAGCGCCAGCGTTCGCGCCGTCACAACGACTGCGCGCGATCGGCGTGTCCGAGATCCTGCGCATCACCGACCATGCGAATGCGCTGCGGCGCGCCGGGCGTCCGGTGATCGTGCTGGGTGCGGGCGAACCCGACTTCGACACGCCCGAGAACATCCGTGCGGCGGCCGCGCGGGCCATCGCGCGCGGCGAGACGCGCTACACCGTGCTCGACGGCAGCCACGCGATGAAGGCCGCGGTGCGCCACAAGTTCCAGCGCGACAACGCGCTGGACTTTGCCCTCGACGAGATCAGCGTGAGCGCCGGCGCCAAGCAGGTGATCTTCAACGCGCTGATGGCCAGCCTGGAGCCGGGCGACGAAGTGATCCTGCCGGCGCCCTACTGGACCTCCTATGCCGACATCGTGCAGATCTGCGGCGGCGTGCCGGTGGTGCTGCCTTGCAGCGAGGGGCACGGTTTCCGTCTCGAGGCCGGACAGCTCGACGCCGCGATCACGCCGCGCACGCGCTGGGTCTTCCTGAACTCGCCGTCCAACCCGAGCGGCACGGCCTACAGCGCGGCGCAGCTGCAATCTCTCACCGAGGTGCTGCTGCGCCATCCGCAGGTCTGGGTGCTGGCCGACGACATCTACGAGCACATCCTCTACGACGGCCTTGCCTTCGCGACCCCGGCTGCCGTGGAACCACGGCTGCGCGAGCGCACGCTGACCGTCAATGGCGTCTCCAAGGCCTATGCGATGACCGGATGGCGCATCGGCTACGGCGCCGGTCCGCGCGACCTGATTGCAGCCATGGCCGTCGTGCAGAGCCAGTCGACGTCATGCCCGTCCTCGGTCAGCCAGGCCGCCGCGATCGAGGCATTGACCGGATCGCAGGACTTCATCGCCGCGCGCTGCGCCGATTTCCAGGCACGCAGGGATTTCGTCGTGAATGCGCTCAACGTCATACCCGGCCTGCACTGCCGCAGGCCCGAGGGCGCGTTCTACACCTACGCCAGTTGCGCCGGCGTGCTCGGTCGCTCCACGCGACGCGGCATGCAGCTTCAGACAGACGCCGACTTCTGCCGCTATCTGCTGCAGGACTTCGAGGTGGCCGTCGTGCCCGGCAGCGTGTTCGGGCTGGCACCGTACTTCCGCATCTCCTACGCCACCTCGATGGATCAGCTGCAGGAGGCCTGCGCGCGCATTGCGGCGGCCTGCGCGGCGCTCCAGTGACAGCCTCTCCCGGATTGGAAATTCCCATGACATCCCTTCGCACCGGCGGCCAGATCCTGGTCGACCAGCTCATCGTGCATGGCGTGCAGCAGCTCTTCTGCGTACCCGGCGAGAGCTTTCTCGCCGTGCTCGACGCCCTCCACGATGCGTCCATCGCCGTCACCGTCTGCCGCCAGGAAGGTGGCGCAGCGATGATGGCCGAGGCCCAGGGGAAACTCACCGGCCGCCCCGGCATCTGTTTCGTCACGCGCGGTCCCGGCGCCACCAATGCGGCCGCCGGCGTGCACATCGCGCACCAGGACTCGACACCGCTGCTGCTCTTCGTGGGCCAGGTGGCGCGCGACGCACTGGGGCGCGAAGCCTTTCAGGAACTCGACTACGGCGCCGTATTCGGCACCATGGCCAAGTGGGTCGTCGAGGTCGACGACCCGAAGCGACTGCCCGAGCTGGTTTCGCGCGCCTTCCACGTCGCCACCTCCGGCCGCCCCGGCCCGGTGGTCATCGCGCTGCCCGAAGACATGCTGACCGAGGCCGCAGCCGTCGCCGACGCGCAACCGTACGCGGTGACGGAAACCCATCCGGGCGCGGCCCAGATGSCCGAGCTGACGCAACGTCTGGCCGCGGCGGAACGCCCCGTCATGGTGTTGGGTGGCAGTCGCTGGTCGGAAGTCGCGACGCGGCAGATCACGGCCTTCGCCGAGGCCTTTTCTCTGCCGGTGTACTGCTCGTTCCGCCGACAGATGCTGTTCAGCGCCGAGCACCCCTGCTATGCCGGCGATCTCGGCCTGGGCGTCAATCCTGCAGTGCTGGCGCGCATCCGCGCGGCCGACCTGGTCCTGCTCGTCGGCGGGCGCCTGTCCGAGGTGCCGTCACAGAGCTACGAGCTGCTCGGCATCCCGACGCCCCGACAGGCGCTGGTGCACGTGCATGCCGACGCCGACGAGCTCGGCAAGCTGTACCGAGCGACGCAGGCCATCCACGCCACGCCGCAGGCCTTTGCCGAGGCCGCCGCCACACTGCGCCCCGCCGCTGCGCCGACCTGGCAGGCCGAGGCCGCCGAGGCGCGCGCGGCGTTCCTGGCCTGGAGCGATCCGGCGCCGATCCGCATCCCGGGCCCCTTGCAGATGGGCGAGGTGATGACGCATCTGCGCGAGGTGCTGCCGGCCGACACCATCTTCTGCAACGGGGCCGGAAACTTCGCCACCTGGGTGCACCGCTTCTGGCCGTTTCGCGCCTTCGCCAGCCAGCTGGCGCCGACCAGCGGCTCCATGGGTTACGGCCTGCCGGCCGGCGTGGGCGCCAAGCGGCTGTGGCCCGAACGCGAGGTGCTGGTGTTCGCCGGCGACGGCGACTTCCTGATGCATGGCCAGGAATTCGCGACCGCCGTGCAGTACGGCCTGCCGATCATCGTGGTGCTGCTCGACAACGCCATGTACGGCACGATCCGCATGCACCAGGAGAAGCACTACCCGGGGCGCGTCAGCGCCACGCAGTTGAAGAACCCGGACTTCCGGGGCTATGCGGAGGTGTTCGGCGGCCATGGCGAACGCGTCACGTCCACGGCGGAGTTCGCACCGGCACTCGCGCGCGCACGGGCCAGCGGCAAACCCGCGATCCTGCATTGCCTGCTCGACCCGGAAGCGATCACCCCGACCAACACGTTGCAGGGTCTTCGAGCGGCGGCGCAAGGCGGCGGCTCCAGCGCCAATGTTCCGAGCGGCCGAACGCTTGGCACTAACGCCTCTTCTTGGACAGTTTGACAATGCGATTGCCTGCAAGCCCCAGTGCAGCCCGAGCGAGTGCATCAGCTTCTCTGTTGCGATGGCGCGGTATCCACATCAGGGTTGCCTGGTCGAACGAATTGAGCAGTGCTCGCGCTTCATCGAACAAGGAAGCAAGCCGGGCAATCGGCTTTGCCGTGCTGCTGCCGACCTGTTCGACAACGACACTGTTGTCGCAGTGAATGAGCAGCGCGCCCGCCCCACGCAATTTCAGTTCCTGAAGCGTTGCCAGCAATGCTCTCAGCTCCGCCTCGTTATTGCAGCCGTTCTCATGCGACGCTTCCGAAAGCGTGTGGCGCGTTCCATCAGGCTCGGTAAACACCGCCCCTAGCCCGATACGACCGGGGTTGGGCACGGCGCTGCCGTCGCAGTAGGCAACCCAAGGGTTCATGTGCAATATCCGCTGTTGGTTGCAGATTCCGGCGGTTGGACGCATTCCGCCTCTCCCTGCCGCGCGCGAGGCCCCGCGACACGCCAGCCTCGCCGCCCTTCCCCCGCTTACCTCCCTTGCCTGGTGTCGCACATCGGCGGGCAGCAGTTGCGCGGGCCGAGGGGCCGCCGGCCGCTGGACCAGCGCGTGGTGAGGACAGCGGCGAATTCAAGTCTACCTGGCGCCTTGGTTCGAGAGCCGCTGGGGGTTGTCCGCACTACACACGCAAGCCTCAACGAGGCCCGGCACGCCCGCGCATCGACCGCCAGATGCTCGCGGCCAAGGCCAGTACAAGGCAGAATCCCCGCAGAATTGCGATCCTCGTTCCACTTCCAACCCATTTGCTCAGGCTTTGCACGCCGTACCAGGACCACTGCGACCCATGCAATTCAAATGGATGGAAGATTTCATCGCGCTGGCGCAGACGCGCAGCTTCACCCGCGCCGCCGAGCTTCGCCACGTCACGCACCCCGCCTTCGGTCGCCGCATCCGCGCGCTGGAGTCGTGGGCCGGCACGGCGCTGGTGGAGCGCGGCAGCAGCCCGGTCACGCTGACGGCAGCGGGCGAGAGCTTCCTCGAGAACGCCAGCCAGACGGTGCGCAGCGTCGAAGGTTCGCGCGAAGAGATGCAGAACGTGGCCGGCCGGCAGGCCCGCACGGTAACGGTGGCCACCGGCCGTACCTTGGCGCGCACGGTCATGGCCGACTGGCTGGTGCGGGCGCAGCCCGTGCTGCGCCACGGTGAAGTCCGCATCCTGACCACTTCACTGGCAGGGACGGTCCGGATGCTGGAGAACAACGAGGCGGACTTCTCGCTGATCTATCATCATTCGGCCCTCACCTTCCGGCTCGATGCCCGGCAGTTCACCCACGTGACGGTGGCATCCGACAAGCTGGTGCCGGTGTCGCGCGCCGATGCACAGGGCGGCGCGATGCACGCCTTTGGCGGCGCCGACGAGGTGCCTTTCCTGGCCTATGCCCGGACGCTGGCAATGGGCCGCCTGGTGGAAGACCATCTCGCGAACAACCCGCAGGCGCCGCGCCTTCGGCGTTGCATCGAATGCGATTCGGCGGATGCGCTGTACGAATATGTGCTCAGGGGTTTGGGCGTGGCGTGGTTGCCCTGGTCCATGGTGCAGGGAGACTGCAAGTCCGGCCGCCTGGTGCTGCCGGGAGGACGTCGCATGGAAGTGCGCTTCGAGGTTCGCCTGTACCGCCCCAAACGCCGTCTGGGCCCGCTGGCCGAGGACATGTGGCGCGCCATTGCCTTGCGCTGATCCGTTGCACAAATCAGCACTGGATCGTGCCGTGACGGCACCAGGAAGGAACGAGGGTCCGCGCAAAATCCTCGGGTCCACCCAACCTTGAGGCCACCATGCGTCTGCCCCGCGCTTTCTCCTTTTATCTTGCCGTGGCCGCGTGCGGCCTTGCCTGGACGGCAGCCGGTCCGGCCTCCGCGCAGGTCGCGGCCTACCCCAGCAAGGCCATCACCCTCGTGGTGGCTTATCCGCCGGGCGGCTCGACCGACCTGACCGGACGAGCGCTGGGCGTCGAGCTTTCCCATCGGCTCGGCGTGCCGGTGATCATCGACAACGTCGGGGGCGCCGGCGGCGCGATCGGCGCGCAAAAGGTCGCCAACGCAGCGCCCGATGGCTACACGCTCCTGGTGGGGGCCAACAACGAAGTGGCCATCAACAAGCTGATCAACGCCAACGTCCGGTACGAACCCAAGGACTTCACCCCCATCGGCCTGATCGCCTCCCAGCCGCTGGTGCTGGTGGCGGCCCCGGCGGCGGGCGTGAAGAACACCGGCGAATTCCTCGCCCTGCTGAAGAAGAACCCCGGCAAATACAGCTACGGCAGTTCCGGCGTGGGCACCTCGCTGAACCTGGCCGGCGAGATGGTCAAGCAACAGGGCGGCGTCTTCATGACCCACGTGCCCTATCGTGGCGTGGCGCCGCTGACCAGCGACCTGCTGGGCGGCAACATCGATTTCGGCGTGTTCGTGCTCTCCAGCGCCTTGCCCCATATCCGCAGCGGCAAGCTGGTGGCGCTGGGCACCACCGAGGCCAAGCGTTCGGCCATCACGCCCGATCTGCCCGCACTCAGCGAAACCCCGAGCCTGAAGGACCTGGACATCGGAGTCTGGTTCGTGCTGATGGGGCCGGCCAGGTTGCCGGAGCCGGTGCTGGCCCGGCTGAAGACAGCGCTGAACGAGACCCTGCAGTCCCCCGACTTTCGCAAGAAGATGGAAGCCACCAGTTCGACCGTGGCAACTTCGGCGGTGGACGTGAACCAGTTTCTCGTCGCCGAAACCGCCAAGTACAAGAACATCGTCAAGTTCGCCAACATCAAGGAATGAGCGTGCCCGCGTTGTCGTTTCAACTTCCCGCCCCCGACATCACCGCCTGGCGTGCCGGCAACACCGGCGTCGAGGGCGTCTGGCGCTTCGAGGCCGACCAGCCCGGTCGGCACGTGATGATCAGCGCGCTCGTGCACGGCAACGAACTGTGCGGCGCATGGGCGCTCAAGGGGCTGCTGGAAGCCGGGGTGCGCCCGCAGCGCGGCCGCCTCACGCTGGCGTTCTGCAACCTGGAGGCCTTCGACCGCTTCGATCCGGCCAGCCACGATGCCTCGCGCTTTGTCGACGAGGACCTCAACCGCCAATGGTTGCCCGAACGCATCGAGGCCGGCGATACGCGGGAGCGGCGGCGCGCGGCGCAACTGCAGGTGCACGTGGCACAGGCAGATTGGCTGCTGGACCTGCATTCGATGCACGAGCCCTCCGCGCCGCTGTCGCTCACCGGCATCCAGCCGCGCAACCTGCGGTTGGCGCAGCAGATGCGCAGCCCCGAGCATGTGGTCATCGATGCGGGCCACAAGGACGGCGTGCGCATGCGCGACTTCGGCCGCTTCGGCGCGCCCGATGCCGAGAGCGACGCCTGTGCGCTGCTTGTCGAGTGCGGCTTCCATGGCGATCCGGCCAGTCGCACCGTGGCGCAGGACCAGTGCGCGCGCTTCCTGCGGGTGGCCGGCACGCTGGACGATGCCGCCATCGCGCAATGGCTGCCCGGCTGGGTGCAGCCTGACGCGCCACGCCAATGGGCCCTCGACGTGACCGGGCCGGTGGTGGCGCGCAGCGAGGCATTTCGCTTTGCGCAGCCCTTCACCGGCCTGGAAGTGATCGAACGCGCGGGCACCGTGATCGGCTGGAACGACGGCGAGCCCGTGGTCACGCCGTATGACGACTGCGTGCTCGTCATGCCCTCGACGCGCCAGGCGAAGCCGGGCGTGACGGTGGTCCGCTTCGCCCGTCGACGACTGCTCTGACGGGTGCGGCAAGGTTCGACACTTGGCCGCTCGCTCTTTCAAAGTCGGCCGGGTCGGGGCATCACATCCAACGGCCGCTTCCGGGCAGTTTCGGCGTCCGCTGTAGGCCCGGACTTCAACTGCCCGCCGGCGCCGCTTACGCCCTGCTGCCGAACTAACGACGCTCGCAGCCTGGGCCGCTGTCCGGCGGCGGCGGCGCTACGTTCGCGGGCACTCCGCCCACGGACATGACTTCGCCATCGGAAGCGCTCCGGGCCCGGGCTCGATCTCTGGTGGCGGAAATGCTTCTCCGTGGCGGCTCAACCCTGCGTCCACTTGGTGCGTATCCATGCTTCTCAAGGGGTATTTATCTTGTCGCGCGCCTGGATCACACTACGTGTCGGCGGGCGCAAAGCGCGCATTTCCCATCCACCAGCTTTAGAGGCCAGCCATGAACGACACGAGGTTCCGGTTTGGGCACGGACGGCGTTCGCTCGCCTCTGCGGTGTTGCCTGTTGCGGCCGCGCTGATCTGCATGGTCGCCCCAACCGCGCGCGCCGAGGGCCTGTTGACGCCGTTCTCGACCGCTCCGGGTCCACAGGCGCCCGCGCCGTGGCGCTTCGCGACCTTGCCCAACAAGGCGCCGACGAAGTTCGAAATCACGCAGCTCGATGGCCAGAAGGTGCTGAAGGTCGATGCCGACCAGTCCTACGGCAACCTGGTCCATCCCACGCGGGTTCAGCTCAATGACGAGGCCACGCTGGCCTGGCGCTGGAAGGTCGAGCAATTCGTGACCGGCGCCGATCTGCACACCAAGAGCGGCGACGACGGCGCGGCCAAGCTCTGTGTCTACTTCGACTTCCCGGCCAACCGACTGTCGTTGGGCGAGCGCACCAAGCTCGCAGTGGGGAGCACCACGACCGGTGAATCGGTGCCCACCCAAACCCTTTGCTACGTCTGGGACGCCAAGGAAAGCAAGGACAGCGAATTCGATAACGCCTTCACCAAGCGCATACGCATGGACGTCATTGAATCAGGCGCGACTGACAAGGCCGGCGGCTGGCTGACCGAGCGCCGCAACCTGCTGCCCGATTACAAGCGAGCCTTCGGCGCTGAGGCCGGGGATACATTGCCGGACGTGGTGGGGGTCGCGATCCAAGCCGACGCGGACAACACGAAGTCTCGCGGGATCTCCTATTTTTCCGACGTCGACCTGCGCGGCGCACCCGCTGTAAAACCCGCGCAATAGCGGCCCTTCATCGCCTGTTGCGGCCATTGGAGCTTCGGTGGCCCGGAGCGGACAAACACGTTCTATCGCCGCAGAATGTTTCCATCGCCTTCTAACAATCGCCGCGCTGCTCGCYGGCGCCTCGCTAGTTCCGTCGTGGGCTCTCGCCCATGACGCGGGGTTGCCTTCATCGCCCGCTCCTCAGGCCGTCAGCGTCTTGCGGAAGCCGATCGACAGCCGGTTCCAGGTGTTGATCACGCCGATGGCCAGCGTCAGGTTCACGCGCTCGGCTTCGCTGAAGTGGTCGCTCAGTGCTGCGTAGTCGGCATCGGGCGCACGGCTGGTGGCAATCTCGGTCACGGCCTCCGTCCAGGCCAGCGCGGCGCGCTCGCGCGGCGTGAAGAAGGGTGTTTCGCGCCACACCGCGACGGCGTAGAGGCGGCGCTCGCTCTCGCCCTTCTTGCGCAGGTCGCTCGAATGCAGATCGACGCAGAACGCGCAACCGTTGATCTGCGAGGCCCGCAGCTTGATGAGGTCGAGCAGCGCCGGCTCGAGGCCGAGCTTGCCGACGGCGACCTCGAGCGCGATCAGCGCCTTCATGGCATCGGGCGAGGCTTTGTAAAAATCGAGACGTTGTTCCATGGTGCAGCTCCGGGATGGGTTGTGAGGATGGATCGATGGTAAGAAACGCCGCTGCCTTTACCGGCGGCCAATCCGGATCATTTGAAGGAGGCCAATTGCATGGAGCTGCATATCGTCATCGAGGGGGACAAGGACCTGGTCGGCCAGTTGTGCCGGCAGCTCGGGGACGGCATTCGCAGCGGCCGGCTGGCCGCCGGAGAGAAGCTGCCACCCAGCCGCCTGCTGGCTGAGCAGCTCGGCGTGTCGCGCAAGACCGTGGCCGAGGCCTACGCGCGGCTCACCTTCGACCGCTTGCTGGTCGGCCGCGTCGGCAGCGGCACCTTCGTGGCCGACGACGTGCGGCCGCGGGCGGCGCCGCATACCGATGGCGGCTTCGCCGGTGCGGCCGTCGCGGCGCGCTGGCGCAGCATGGACACGCCGCTGCGGCACCCGGCGCCGGACGGCAACTCGCGCTTCGAATACATCGGCGGCGCGCCAGCGCGCAGTCTGTTCCCGCACGCGGAGTGGCGTCGCTGCGTTCTGCATGCGCTGCGCCAGGGCGCCCGCTCGCGCGGGCTCTACGGCCCGGTAGAGGGGCTGCCGGCGCTGCGCGACGCGATCGCGCGCCATGCAGCCTTCGCGCGCGGCGTGCGCTGCGGCGTCGACGACATCATCGTCACCAACGGCGCGCAGCAGGCGCTCGACCTGGTGGCGCGCGTTTTGGTCGAGCCCGGCTGCACGGTGGCGGTGGAGGAGCCGGGCTACCCGCCCGCCCGGCTTCTGTTCAGCGCCCAGGGTGCCGAGGTGGTTGGCATCCCGGTCGACGCGGAAGGCCTGTGCGTAGAGCGGATCCCCGACGGCACGCGCCTGGTCTACGTGACGCCGGCGCACCAGTTTCCGCTCGGCATGCCGATGAGCCTGCGTCGCCGCGAGGCATTGCTCGCGCGGGCCCACGAGCTCGGCGCCATCGTCATCGAGGACGACTACGACAGCGAATACCGCTACGAAGGCCGCCCTACCGATTCCCTCCAAAGCATGGACACGCGCGGTACGGTGGCCTTCGTCGGCACCTTCTCGAAGACGCTGTCACCCGAATTGCGGCTGGGCTACCTGATCGCGCCGCAGCCGATCCTGCAGGCCGTGTGCATCGCCAAGCACCTGAGCGACTGGCACACCTCGACGCCGGCTCAGTGGGCGCTGGCCAAGTTCATCGTCGACGGTGAACTGAACAAGCACATCCGGCGCAGCCATGCGGTGTACGCCGAGCGGCGCGCGCGCATCATCGCCCGTTTCGAGGGAGACCTGTCGCCGTGGTTCGAGCTCGTTCCGGCCACCGCGGGCATTCACCTGGCTGCCTTGTGCCGCAAGCCAGTCGACATAGAGATGCTGCTGCGCCTCGCACGCCGCGTGGATGTGGGCCTCTATTCCCTTGAGCCCTTCTTCCATTTCGATGCGCCGCTGCAAGGACTGATGTTCGGCTACGGCGCGATCGATACCGGCGACATCGATCCTTCGCTCGACCGCCTGCGCGACATCCTGCTGCAGATGGATTGATAGGATCGTGACCAGCCC